>CAYWGB010000056.1:0-6803 GCA_964457825.1 uncultured Campylobacterales bacterium
CCAGGGTTATAGTATGCAGGATAAGGGGCATCAGATACGTATGCATCAAAACCATGCACTATATCCTCATCATAAGCTTCACAATCAATTTTTAGCTCTTCTCTAAGTGCATCATCTTTTGTAATCTCGTTATTTATAAGTTTCAAGGCTCTATTGGCAAAATCTCCATGCGAACAAACTGTATAAAGCTTTGTCCCAAGACCCTTTTCAATCATCAAGAAGTTTGCCTTGAAGATATTTTTAATTTCATCTAGATTGTACAAAACTTCTTCTTTGGACTTAATATGTTTACTCTTGGCAAAAGTTGCTATCTCTTCAAAATGATAACTGGCTTCACTTCCATAGCTTACTATATCTTTCATAAATTTAAAATCCAGAGTTGATAGTCGAAAATAATAGCTTGCATGTGCTTTGTATTTTTTCTCTATTTTAAAAAACTCTTTTGCTGTTGCAACGTCCGTATCTATGTCGTGACGATTCACAAAATATCGACCTTCTAGTCCATCACTAGAGAGGAGTTTGTTGTACTCTCGAATGCTAATACTCTTGTATCCATTGTCGCTTAGCGTTTGCAGAATGGTTGCATACTCATCTAGGCGAGATGGCATCAAATAATCACTGTAAAGCCTGTTGACAATTGTGGTTAGTCTTCCCATGTCCATTTTACCCTATATGGCTTATAGCCTAATTTTTCTTTGAACTTTTTCAATCCATCGAGCGCTCCGAAAAATGTATCATACATGATATATTTATAGCCTTTACTTACAAAATTTTGGAATATCAGTTTAGTCAATTCCATAAGCATCAAATACATGACACCGTCATTGAGGTATCTTTTGTGACCCAATAGTGTAGAGACTAGGACAAACTCTCCATAAAAGCCTATACAGCAGTAACTCCTCAGAACCCCATCACCATCTACAACACCAAAATATTTATAGTTTGGTTCATCATGGTAGTTTTCAGTCTTTTGCATATATTTACTTGACATTTTCTGACCTTGCCTAATCTCACTAGAGGTATTTATATCGTATATATCATCAGTATAATCATCTCTGTCTATCTCTAGAAATTTATATCCTCTTTTTAGAGCCTTTCTGCTGTAGTATGCGGCCGAATTTTTACCATTTACTGATTTGTAATACTCCTCGTAGTTTTGATGCAAACCCAAATCTATCAATGCCACACCAATTGATTTATTTTGAATAATCTTTAATCTATGAGGTTTCGTAAAATACTCATATGTGGCTTGATAATTCTTCTTAGATTCATCATTCATCTCTTTAAATCTAATAGTGACTTTTGGTAGTACAAGAATCTCTTTTAAGAGGTGGATTGTTTTAATTAGTTTTTTATGGGGCATTCATGACTGCTTATTAGTGTTTTTTGCATTTTCTTCCAAGATATTTTGATATACATGACGATACTCTTCCCACTCTTTGGTATTAAAGTTGCTATTATGCCAAAGAAATACAAATCTGCCTTTATATTTCTTAGCTTTGTGTGTCAAATTCTTGATTAAATTCTCCATTTTCTCAGGGGTTATATCTGCATGAGTATTCATACTTGACTCCATGACAACCAACGGTCTCTCTTTTAGGTGTAACTTTTTCTGCGTTAGTATATTGAAAACGCTAAACTCATCTCCTGTGCCACATCGAAATCCTTCTTTATTGGCATACCCGACGCTACTATCCCACTGCATGCCGTTATCTTCCCATATTTGCCAAGTCGTAGGGACTTCAAACCTCAAATAATGAGCTCTCCCAAAAGAGATATTTGCATCCAAGTTTTTTTCTAATTCTGACTTTTCTTTTTTAAATTGGGATATATCTTTGTAGGTATTATAGCTTGAATGTATGCCTATGTAATGACCTCTATTTTTTATTTTCTTAACTAGCTTACGCACAAAAGGAGAGCCGCTACTATATCTATTGTCGTGCTTAGTCTGACCCTCTGCCATGAAAAAGAAATGGGACTTCACTCCTGCTCGTTCACTTTGATCCATAATCCAATCAAATGTATCATATGGATCCTGACTCAGTCCAGTAATAGTGCCGATATACTCTTTGATTGTCTTGAGTGCGAGAGACACACTCTTTCTGTGCACGATATCTCCTCCTATCCTTCTGATAAGATCTTTGTACGACCTATACATGAGTATATCGTCCACATCATGTGTCACGATGAACTCATAACATTTCGTTTTTCGCATCTGATTTATCCCAAGATGAGACAACATATTCCAAAGCATCTCTACATACTCATTGACTATTGGTCTATCCAAAAAATTATTTTTAAAAGCCAAGCTTTCAGAAGCAGGAGACCTATCATGCTCATCTCTTTTTGTGTTAACATACTCTTCCCATCGTGTCAGCATAAAAAAACTAGATGCAAATATATCTATGCCACAGAGTATAGTGGTCGTTTCTGTCGAGAACGAATTATCGCCAAAGATGATAGGCATATCCTCTTCTACTATAAATTTATTCTTGCCGAAGTCTACACTATTTGGGATTGCTTGCTTATCTAAGTATTCTAAATCCAATGTGTATTTACTAAAGAAATGGTCTTTTACTGTTAGTCTATTTCCATTTTCTAGCTCTATAATCCAGCTATTAGCTTTTGCCTCTACATGATTTGTGATAAATTTATAATCTAGACCTAAAAATTCTCCAAACAAAATATCAACTATATACCTTCTTTCGTTGATGTTGTTGCTGGGTACAGTTATATTAATCATTTATCTATCTCTTACTCTGCGTAATATTTTAGGTATTAAATGCTTGATTATATATATCGGGGCATCTTGTAAGTTGTCCCATCTTCCAGCCCTACAGACCATACAATCGCTTCTATTGCATATAGTAATCTTGGGATTCTTTTTGAGTATATCCATTTCAAGCGCATATGCTTTTGTGGCGTCTACCATAATGCTATAGGCGCTACCTATATAACCTTGGGTCAATAATTCATTCTGGAGGTAATATCCATAAAACTTATAAAAACTTGAGCTACAGCTGCCTGAATCTCGTCTCTTGAACAATTTTATACTATCGCCATCTTTATAGTACGCTCCGCTTAAAGTAGAAAATATTAATCTTTTGTGTAGACCCTGATCTGTCTCTGCTAAATGCACAGTAGTAAAACCTGGACTAGAGCCTACGCAACCAATCAGAATCATTTTACCATTGAGCTCAATTATTTTTCTTATCGGTTCATATGCTCCACTCATTGCATCGTGGTTCCCCAAAATATACTCTGCATTTTTTCCTATTGCTACATATGAATTGGTAGGGTGCTTGCTCCTTATTGCTCTGCTGTCCTTTAGCATTGTATTGGCAAAAGCCCCTGTGTATGATTTGTTTGTACCATCAAAAAGTATATTTTTATCTTTTTTTATAAAAAAAGAATTGGTGAAGCTAAGTCCAATAATCGTACCTTCTTCTCCTACCACTTCAAGGAGAAAATTTACATAATCTTCTCTTTTTCGTGATTCAAGTTTACCGATGGCACCCAAATCTGCTCTAACCAGAACCGTATCGCCTCTTTTTACCCCCATTTGTTTCAAGTCATCTCTTATCTTCTCTAGTGAATACATTATCTGAGCCACTTTGCTGGTTTGTTCTTGGCCATCAGAAATAAAACATAGCCATACGCCAAATATACTAAACTAAGCGAGATAGTAAGGATTGCCAATAGTTTCTCGATCAATAACTCATGCCCAAGATAGATAACAAGCATAGATGCACTTAACAAAACCATATTAAAGATTAGAAATATATTCTGTTTTTCCATTATTGTATCGATTGGGCTAACCGTGGCTACAATAAACCTTACAAGATATAACGGTACGATTATTTGGGCATAGGCTCCTGCAATTCGCCATTTTTCGCCAAATACAATAGCAAATATATCCTCAATAGTGAAAAATAGGATTCCAAAGAACGGAATACCTATAGCGAGTAATTTTTTAACTGTTTTTACAAAACTATTTGTTGCCTGTCCTGTTTCATGCTTTTCTTTTGTAGCTTCTTGAAAAAACACTTGCCCAATAGCCGAACCAATAAGTGACGATGGTACCCCCAAGAGTCTCTGAGCCATACTATAAAATCCAAGAGTTGCTACACTATACAATGTAGATATAAATATATTTATCAAGTGCTCAGATAGCACATTGGCCAAAATCGCCCATACTGAAAATTTTGGAAACTTTTTATATCGTTTGGCTAGCTCCAATATCTTGGCTTTTGATATCCTTGACATCAGTAGTTTGTCTCTGACGATATTACTGAGCAGTTTAGTATTTGCAGCCAATTGAGAAAGCAGTTGCCCACTTATTAATCCGACTGCTCCTTGTTTTATAAATCCTATTGAGAGTTGCGCTGCAACCAATACGACTGATTTCCATATTGCTGCTTGTGCTAAATCTTTGTAGTTCTTTTTGCGGTTATTGTAATAATTCAAGATATTGAATAGGCCTGAAAAAAATATTGCCGCAGGAATCAAATATAGCCACGAACCTATACTTTCATTACCTAGTGCCGCAACCAAACTGCCCTTAAAGAGTAAAACCAAAATAAATAAAAACATAGACACAAACAGAGTGATTAGGAACCCTAGAGCAAAAATATTTATCGCATCCTCATCTTTTTCCGGAAGCATAATTGCCAACTCATACCTACCATTCGCAATACTTCCAAAGATGGAAGTGATTGCCACAAAAAGTGCCAAAATCCCAAAATCACTAGGTGTATAAATACGTGTTAATATCGGGCTTACTGCAATAGGTATAGCTTGCGCTATAGTTGTGCCTGTCATAAGGGTCAAAACATTACGTGAAAACTCTGACATCGGCTTCAGTCTATTTGTCATCAAAAATCTTTCTCTCAAAAAATTGTGCTTGTACCATGGAGCCATCTACGCTATGATGATCATCATCTGCATAGAGCATTTTACCATCTTTAGCAGCATAACAAAATTTGTCATCACAATAGATTGCTTTAGGATCTAGAAGATATATCTCTTTGTGCCTCTGTGCAGTCGCATAAATTTTAGCTCTTGAGATGCGCGATCTTTTCAGGTAATCAACCAACGGCAATTTACAAGTTTGCGAAAAAGATCTAAAAGGACTCTGTAGACAATTTTTAGGAGAAAATCCAAGCTCTGGATCTTCCATCAGGTAGTAAAAGTCATATTTTTGGTTGGAAAAAAATTCAAATGTATTATTTAGGTTGTGAAAAAATTGATCTTTATGATTATAGCTCTTTGGGTCATCGAAAAACTCTTTATAGCGGTAGTTATATCTCTTATTTCCACCATCGATCACACCATAGCCAATATCATAGATATAGCTATTTGCTCTTGTTGCAAATATAACTTTTTTAATGGAGATATTACTGTCAAGAAGTGTGTAAATTGTATCAATCTTACCTTTACACTCTTTGAGCTCTTTTATATTTTTTCCCATTGCTGAATTTAGATATGGGGGACATGACGAATTGGCCAACAAAATCGTCTCTAGTCCATATTTTTTGGCTAACTTGGAAAATCCAGGGTAAGAGCTGTGCGCATGACTATCTCCAATAATCACTAAAAAATCTTTATCAATTCTATCAGTTGTTGCTTCAATATAATCATTTGTTGCAACACCAGATATAATTTTTGATATTAACTCTTTACCGGCCTTATTTGTCGGACTCTCCCTGATGAACTGCTTCTCAAATTTATGGTTATTTATCAAAAATGTTCTGTTCGGCAGACCATCTCTTTCGTAGATAAGTTTACCCATAAAACCAACTAGTATTAGCATCACAAATAAACTCGAAGCAAATATATAACCTTGTTGTCGTCTAGCATAAATTTCCACATACCTATAGATTAAAAAAGATAAACATATTGAGATTATTATGATAACAAAACCATAGGTGCTAACATCTAATTCAAATATGTGTATGTAGCTGATAATTACATAATGCCATAAGTAGAGTGGAAAACTGATTAGACCCAGAAAAACAAGGGGACCAAAAGAGAGTATGCGGTTTTTTGCAGAGATGCTATAGCTATACTTTGCAGAGATACCATAGAGCAGGGCTCCCAAAATTAACTCCCAGAACCTAGATAAAAAGTGATAAAATCTATCTATATCCAAACTAAATGAAATCGCCACGCTTACTAACATTAGTACCGACAATGAGACCAGCAGATTGAGCTTTAACTTATGGATTAAGTATATAATAAAAGGCCAGAATATATAGAATTGTTCCTCGATAGACAAAGACCAAAAATGCAAAGTAGGTTTGAGTTCGGCCGCCTTATCCCAATATCCCACCTCTCCCATGAGACGAAAGTTTTCATAAAAAAAACTAGAAGATTCTATATGCCTACCCAGATCCATTAATTCCGAGGAGAACAAAAACATATATCCAGCTAGCAAAACTGAACTTAATACTATAATTACAGCGGGGAAAATTCTTCTGACTCTGTTTCTATAAAACTCTCGAAATTTGAAATTATTTTCAGCTAATTTCGTATAGATAATTCTTGTTATCAGATATCCTGACAACAAGAAAAAGAGATCGACTCCCAAGTAGCCATAGTAAAAAAAATGTGGCCAGATATGAAATAAAACAACAGATAAAATTGCAATACCGCGTATTCCATCCAAAGATGGATTATATGTTAACGAGTGGTTTATGAGAGGTTTACTCATGCCTATTGCCTAGCAATTATCTAGTAGGTGCTCTACTATATACCCTATCTCATCATCCCCAACATAAGGATTCATAGGCAAACTCATAATC
>CAYWGB010000057.1:0-6786 GCA_964457825.1 uncultured Campylobacterales bacterium
TGTTGTCTGTATATTTTTTTAATACTTTGGTTGTATCTTTTTGTGTTGTGTTATTGGACTCAATATATAATATAGAAACTCCCATGACCATCTCCCTTTATTATAATCGTTGAGGCATCTCTTCCTTAAAGGCAATCTCTTCGGCTTTGGACAATATATCAAGTGCACCTTGATCTATCATGATGCGAGCAAGTTTATTGCCCAGCTCTTGACTTTTATCCAGCTCTGCTTCGAGTGACTCTTGGAGTATATGTGTGCCATCAGGATATCCTATCATGGCAACCATTTTGAGCTTGCCATTGTTGATGGTAGCATTTACTGCAACGGGTGCAGAACACCCTGCCTCTATCGCTGAGACAAAGTCACGCTCTAGTGTAGCACATATTTGACTATCTGTATCATTGAGAGTGGCAGCGATACTCTTTGCCAATGAATTATTTGATACGATCTGTATCCCGAGGGATGCCTGTCCCATTGGCGGTATCATAAATTCTAGTTTGTGTTTGTATGGTATATCGGATAGTAAATTTAGTCGATCCAGTCCTACATATGCCAAGACAATAGCGTCATAGTCACCATCAGCAAGTTTTCGTAATCTAGTATTTACGTTTCCCCTAAGATCTTTAATCGTAAGATCTGGCCTTTGTTTTAGTAGCTGCATTCTGCGTCTTAGACTAGTAGTGCCTACTATAGCACCTTGTGGCAGACTCTCGAAATCTTTGTATTTGTGAGACAAAAGAACATCGCTTTGATCTGCTCTGGTAGTGATGGATATGAGTTCTAGGCCATCTGGCATATATGTTGGGACATCTTTAAGTGAGTGGACTGCTAGATCAGCATTTCCTGCTAGCATCTCATCTTCTAGCTCTTTGGTAAAGTGCCCTTTTCCTCCTACCAATGCAAGAGGCCTATCAAGTATCTTATCGCCTCTGCTTGTGATTTTGTTTAGCTCTACTATTGTATCAGAAAAGTTAGACTCTATCTGGGATTTGATGTATTCTGCTTGCCACAGAGCTAGATTGCTAGCTCTTGTGGCTATTGTGATTTTGTTGCGCACAAATTTACTTTACGAGCTTGTTGAAGTTTTCTCTGTTGTTATCAAATTCTCCATCTACAAATACTGTCGGTGTGCCACTTATCATCATATTGATTCCCTTTGTTTGGTCATTCTTGACGGATTCTGCAATCTTGGTATCATTTATCTGAGATAATTTTACATCTATTGATAGTTGTTTTTTGACAGCATCTAGTACCTTTTGAGGATCTGTCTCTTTGATGCTGATAAACTCTTGTTTTTTATCTTGTGGGTAAGAGGCTTTTAATGTATATATTTTCAGCATATCATCAATTTTGCCTTCATGCTGTAAGACCTCCATCACTTTTACTAGTACACCAGATATTGGGTGTAATCTAACTAGTGGCATATGGTAATAATATAGAGCTATATCTTTGTTACTCTTTGCTTTTGTAATTGCTTCTGGAACAAACTTGATACAAAATGGACATTGTGGATCAGAAAAAATAACCACTTTATGCTTGGCATTTGCATCACCACTGATTAAGTGAGCTTTGTCATAGTAAGATTGTGGAATCGTAGGCTTGAGGATTCTGCTGTAGTCTCTGTCAGTTTTTGTATCTATGAGCGAAGTAGTTGCTATACCCTCTGATTCATCTACAAATATAATCATTGGGTCATTTGACTCTTTTTTCTTGTATGTGATATTTACTAGATTCATATATGCTTTCCATTTTGGAGCATTCGGTACTGGAACCTTTTGGACAGTTGTTACACTATTGATTTTTACTGCTGGGTTGTTATGGATTATATTTGTTTGGATAAATTTTTTCAAATCTATCCCCTCTGCAGACAGTAGTGCGCTGGTGGCGATACTAATCGTCAACAATTTCGACATCAATGACATCTTCATCTCCTTTTACTTGGTTGCTTGATTTTTGTTGGTTAAACCTGTTAGGTTTTGGTGGTGTAATTTTAGCTAATAATCGTAAATAGAAACTATATGCTAGTAAAAGCACTCCTAATCCGTCACTAAGAACACCTGGAATTATCAATGATATGGCGCCAAAAAAGTGTGCCATGCTCGCTCGATTGGCATTTTTGATATCTAGTTTTCCTAAATGCGCAGAAGTTAGATTGTCCATGAGCGTGTATGATGAATTTTTGAGATATAGACTACCTGATATCATTGTAACGATAATCCAGAGTACGCTAGAGCCAAATCCTATCTGTTCACCTACCCACATGGATACAAAAAGCTCCAGAAAAAATAGGGGTACAAGTGCTAAAACCATTATATTCTCCTGCACACTTCCTCTAGCAAGTCGTCCGTATTGACCTGAATCTTTTCCATGCCGTCTCTGATAATAATCTCAGCATGTCCATCTTGTAGATTTTTGCCTATTATGACACCTAGTGGTATTCCGATGAGCTCATAATCTTTCATTTTGAAACCAAATCTATCTTTGCGATCATCTAGTAAGACATCGACCCCTTTAGTTTTCAGCTCTTCATATAGTTTGTTGGCTGCGTCACTTTGCTCTGTGTCTTTTGCATTTGATAATATGATATGGACATCAAACGGTGCAGACTCTTTTGTCCATATGCAGCCACGATCATCATGATGTTGCTCTGCTATTGCAGCAATAAGTCTGCTGATTCCGATGCCATATGTTCCCATAACAAAAGGTCTGCTTTTGCCATTTTCATCCAAAAACTCTGCTTTGAGTGCTGCACTATATTGTGTGCCAAGCTGGAAGATGTGCCCCACCTCTATCCCTTTGGTATGCCGCAGGTGTCCATCTTGGCATCTAGCACATTTGTCACCAGCTAGTACCGCTACTATATCATGAAAATCTGCCTCTACTCCTCGTAAATCAAATCCGATAGAGTGATAATCTTTTTTGTTTGCGCCGCAAATGAGTGCATGTGCCTCTTTGAGTGAGTTGTCGTATATTACAACTATATCTTCTGGTAATCCCACTGGCCCCATGTATCCTGGGACTAGATTGGCTTTGAGCAGCTCCTCTTCGTCTATATCTATAAGTTCGTTGGCATTAGCTGCATTGCATGCTTTTGTCTCCTCAAGTTCATCAGATCCTCGCAATGCAAATAACACAATCTTGCTATCACCTTCGTCAAATAAGGCTCTCTTTGCAACAGTTTTGACTAGATAATATGAATCGACATGAAAAAGCTTGCTTAGTTCATCTATCGTTGTGGTTCCAGGGGTTTGGAACTCGGTAGAAGATGAAAAAGTTGGCTCTTCTTCTGTACATTTTGGCTCCTCTCTGATAGCTGCTTCAATATTGGCACCGTAGCCACAGCTATCGCACACAACAATTGTGTCCTCACCACTATCAGCCAGAACCATAAACTCTTTACTCCCGCTACCACCTATGGCTCCACTATCAGCCTCAACGATACGGAAATCGACTCCAAGACGTTCAAATATACGCGAGTATGTCTGCTCCATCATGTCAAAATCAGCTTTCATGCCTGCCTCATCGGCGGCAAAACTGTATCCATCTTTCATAAGAAATTCTCTACCACGCATAAGGCCAAATCTTGGTCTGATTTCATCACGAAATTTAGTTTTTATCTGATAAAGATTGATTGGTAATTGTTTATAGCTTTTAACGGTCTGTCGTACCATATTTACCATCATCTCTTCGTGTGTTGGCCCTAATACGAAATCATTGTTTTTTCTATCTTTGAATCGAAGTAGCTCTTTACCATATTTTTCAAATCTTCCACTCTCTTTCCATAGGTCGGCTGGTGTTACCATAGAGAGTTCGACCTCTTGACATCCAGCAGCATCAAGCTCCTCTTTTGCTACTTTGCGTATGTTGTCCAGAACTCTTTTGCCAAGTGGTAGGAAATTGTACAAACCGCTGCCTACACTTTGGATAAAACCACCTCTGGTTAAAAAAATATGACTTGGCAGGACGGCATCGCTAGGTGCATCCTTTGTGGTGGGTATTAAGAGTTGTGAAAATTTCATGATTGCTGTCCTTGATTGGTATTGTTTGGTGTTTGTGTTGTCTTGTATTTGGAGAAATCTGTACCATCAGTATTGATAGAGAATATCTCTTTAAATGCATTTACTGATTTTTGACCATCGCTGCCTTTGGCAAGTCTCCTGAGGTTACTGGTTGGTCCATGTAGGTATTTGTCAAATACCTGCGTAATCATTCGTTTTGCATTTGAGCTGTACTGTTCGGGTAGATATCCTTTGGAGATGGATCTTGCTACCTCTTGAGCTATAACTTCTTCGATGGCCAATCTCATCTGCTTGATGACTGGCTCTACTGTGAGTGCTTGGAGCCATTGATAGAATTCATCCAGATAGCTCTGTACAACTTCGGTGGCTTTTAGTGCCTGCTCCTGACGGAGTGCATGATTACTTTGCGAGATACTCTGCAGGTCATCTATACGGTAGATTTTGATATTATTCTCATTCGTCTCCACTATATCGCGAGGTATTGCCATATCAAACCATACTCTTGGTCTATCCTTGTGCTCTATCATTTGTGATGTGATTATCGGCACAGGCGATGATGTAGCTGTAAATAGTAGTCTATACTTATTTATCGTAGACTCTAGTTTGTCGATAGATAGAACTTTGACACTATCACTATCTAGTTCATCGGCAAGCTTTTGTGCATTTTCGAATGTTCGAGAGAGTATAATCACATCAGCGTTTAGTCGTAAAAGGTGTTTGGCAGCTAGTTTGCTCATCTCACCACTACCAATGACAACTCCCACGAGACCACTAAGTTCTCCACCCATATCTTCCCTGGCCTGCGCTACGGCAACAGAGGCTATGGAGATAGGATTTTTTGATATATTGGTGGCATTTCTAACTTCAGCTGCACATTTACTGGCATAGCTTACGACACGATTGAGTTCTCTGCCTGCTGTGCCATTATCTACTGAGAGTTTAAATGCATGTTTTACTTGTCCAGTGATTTGTGCTTCACCTATGACCAATGAGTCGAGTGATGATACAACGGAAAAAAGATGCTTAACTGCCTCTTTGTCCTCTAGCTTGATAACACTTTTTTCTAATTTATCAAAATCGATATGTTTGCTTTTTGACAACAGTCCTAATATCGTATAGTAAGCAGAGAAATTATCAGTAGATGCGGTTACTACTTCTATTCTGTTACATGTATTTAAGAGAAAAGCCTCCTTGATAAAATCAAATCCTGTTAGCATCTTGAGAAAGTTTTTAATCTCCTCATCATCTTTGAATGCGAGCTGTTCTCTAGTCTCAATGTCACATTTTTTGTAGTTGAAACTAAGGACTTGGTAGTTCATTAGAAACTCCTCTCTATCATGGCTGTTGCTATCTCTTGGAGCTTTGTCTCTCCTATCTTATTCATAAGTGAGACAGCTTGGTCTACAAGTGACTTTGCTTCTTTGAAGCAGATCTTGGGAATGTCATGTTTTTGCATTTGAGCTGATATCCACTTTTGCTCATCTTTGGTATGTGCTTTGCCATGAAGGGAGAGGAGGGTACTTTGGTCTTGGGTATCTAGTGAGTTGTATAGGTATATGTATGGTAGAGTTACTTTGCCCTCAGCTAAGTCATGCATCGCTGGTTTGCCTAGCTGCTCACTGGTTTGCGTGACATCTAATAGGTCATCAATCATTTGAAATGCAATACCTAGATTGCGTCCGTATATTCGGAATGGTTCAGTTGGCTTGCCTGCTAAGATGGCAGCAGACTCAGCACTCGCTTCCATGAGAGATGCTGTTTTTTGATATATCATTTTGAGATATTTATCTTTGTTAGTATTGAAAGAGTTTGCTAGCATGACATCATTGAGTTCGCCTAGACTTAGCTGGGTCACGGCATTTGAGATGATTTTGGATATATTTTTATCAATCTCATTTAGCTCATAAAAGCCTTTGGAGTAGAGTATGTCTCCTAGCATTATGGCGGCTTTGTTGCCAAATATAGCATTGAGTGCTGGTTTTCCTCTCCGGATGAGCGAGTCATCAATGACATCATCATGTAACAAGCTTGCAGCATGTATCATCTCGACGACTGCAGCGGTTTTTATTGAAGAGAGTTTGTTGCCGGCTATAATGAGGATGAGCTTTGCTCTGAGTCTTTTGCCGTGCGGTATTAGACCATATAGACGTGTCACATATTGGTCGTTTAGATCTTCGATATACTGCTCTATCTTTCTCTCTACAGCTGAAATCATATCTACTCGCACTGTGTTACTATATTGCCTACTAGCTCGATAAAAAGTGAGTTTACTCTCTCATCGATCTCTTTGTCGATTATGAGGTTATTGATGAGCTGTTCGTGCTCTTCTTCTAGCCCTCTCTCTTCTAGCATCTTTTCAGCTATAGCAAATCTTCTGAGCATTTTCTCTAGCTCCATCTCGACTATGTTTTGATTGGCGGTCTTGGCGATACTAAAGTAGTTGCTCTTTGGCGTGCCAACAAACGCATCATCATCATCAAATATATTCATTCTATACTCCAAGTATTTAGGTTGAAAAATTATATCCAAAATCTTATTTATTGCGAGCATATGAGGTGAATTTTGATATCACACTTATGGTTTGTGCTGATATCATTGTGCTTAACTATAGAGAATACACTATTAACTTGCCAATGTCATACCAAAACAAATCTAATCTTCCGATAAATTGACAAGAGTTGTAATCAATTATGATTAATTTTTAATCAAATCAATTGTTTATTTTTTAATCATTAAGATGAAAAAAAAGATGAAAAAAAATACTATA
>CAYWGB010000058.1:0-6719 GCA_964457825.1 uncultured Campylobacterales bacterium
AACATGCAAAACTATGAAGTCATCAAAAAACTAGAACACGCTATCAAGTTCAATAAAGAGATACAGATACGCTATAAAAGCGAAAGAGCCGTCACCCAATCAAACTTCAAGCCCTACAAGATACTCTTTCTCAATGAAAATTTTTATATGGTAGGTGAAAATAGCTCCAAAAACCAGTTTGAGTTTAGGCGTATATCGATGATAGAAGAGATAATCTACAAAAACAAAACTTTTACTACACATAAAGATATCGTAGACTTCATCAAAACGATACAGACCCCATGGGCAAACTTCGGACAGCCCAACAAAACGGCACAGCTACTTGTCCATAAGGACATAAGACGTTTCTTTATCTTCAAGAAATACCTACCCTCTCAAAATATCATCAAAACTTATGACAATGGTGATATTCTCGTGGAGTACACAGTGACCAACTTTTATGAGCTAGAAGAACTTATCATTAAATGGTTACCACATATAGAAATAGTCTCACCGAAGAACCTCAACAAGATGATTAAGCGCACCCTTAAGCAGAAACTCGATTCTCTGAAATAATTTAAAACATCTTTCCTCTAATATTCTCTCTATAATCGCGCTATGTAAAGAGTGTAAATAGCATGCTAAATATCACTTTTGCATCTTTGAACTCCAAAGCAAACCATACCAAGATATTAGGTATAAAGCCCTTTTTTTCCAAAACAACCGTGCAGAAAATCTATGCAGTTGGGATTAGTACATGTGATTATTTTTTTATTTTTTAGTTCTTTCTTGCGTGATGAGCTTGTGAAAATATAGGTCACTATGACCAGTAAAATACCTAGCACTCCTAATATATCTGCGATAACTTCCGCAGGAGATGTCTCTCCTACATTTTTTGGGCATTTTGTGTACTGCAGAGGTTTTTTGCAATATCTACATATGTCCAGCTTATGAGATTCGCTTACGTCATGAGTCATGCCAACTATTTACCCATGTTATCACCCAAATCATATCCCAGTTCTTTTAGTCTCTCTAGTACTGGTGGGTGTGTATGGTAGAAAAATATGACCAAAGGATGTGATTTCGGGAATGCTTTATTTTCAGTTACTAACTTCATGAGTGCAGAAACTAGATTTTCTTTGCCACCCATTTGTGAACCAAACTCATCTGCTGCATATTCATTATGTCTACTGACAAAACTCATGATTGGTGTAAACACAAAGCTAAGCAATGGAAGTAACAAAATAAGCATGGCTATCTTGACTCCTGCTGTCGGAACAACACGCATCTGCGCAAAAAGTTCGTTTGGCAAATGTCCAAATATGAAAAATCCTGTGAAGAGTAGTACTCCCACAAGAGCTATATTTTTCCAGATGTCGCCATGCTTGAAGTGTCCTAGCTCATGACCTAGAACAGCCAATAACTCTTGATCATTTAGCTTGTCTAGTAGCGTATCATAGAGTACTACTCTTTTGCTCTTGCCTAGCCCACCAAAATATGCGTTTAGTCTACTATCTCGCTTGCTGGCATCCATGACAAATATGCCATCACTTTTTAGTCCCACTTTGCTCATCATGGCTTCTATGGCACTTCTAAGCTCACCTTCATCCAAAGGAGTGAATTTGTTGAAGATTGGGGCGATGATTGTGGGGTAGATCAGATTTACCAACAGTGAGATAGTGAACAGTAGAGCAAATCCCCAAAGCCACCAGCTCTGATAGTTTATGATTATCCATGATAGTATGGCAAAAATAATTCCACCGAATATGATAGACATTAGTGTAGACTTTATGGTATCTATTAGATACATCTTTGGTGTAGCTTTGTTGAATCCAAACTCCTTATCTATCTTAAACTTTCTGTATAGCTCAAATGGAATTCCTATGAGGTAACTCAGCCCAAAAAAACCCAACAAAAGCAGTACAGAGTTTTGTATGCTGTTTTCGATCCCAACAAGATTTTGAACCCAAGCAAAACCTATAGTCACCCACAATACAAATATGAAGCCGTCCAATAGAGTTTCTATGATTGAAACTCGTTCGTTTTTTACTGCATAGTTTGCTGCGATTTGATATTTTGCATCAGACATCAAAACCGCAGGCTCTTTTTTTGCCTGCGAAATAAAGCCGATTTGCATGACAGATATATATAGTTTTAGTGCAATATATATAGTGTAGATAATGATGATGGTATTTAGCATTTGTACCTCTTTTAAATTTGTTACGAGCAATATATCCAAATGAACTTAAGGGTACAAATTTTTGAGTCTATATATTTTAATAAGATTTGATTTTAGGTGCCTGACCCTATTTATTGGTCTAAAGTTCCCAGTTTATATCCAGAACATAATTTCTTTTTTATGACTACATCTTTGGTCAAATATTGTTTTACGGATGGCAATAGAGAGGATGAAAAAAGTTGTATTGTCTATAATTTTGGTAAAATATATCTAGCAACTTAAAGGAATTCTTTTGGCATATATAGACTTATTCTCCATCTCAAAAAATTATGATGTAAAGCAGATTTTTAGAGGCATGGAGTTTCATTTAGCACCCGGTGAAAGAGTTGGAATTGTTGGGCAAAATGGTTGTGGAAAATCAACACTTCTCAAGATTGCTCTAGGAATCGAAGATGCAGACGAGGGAAAAAGGGTCATAGACAAATCTATACAGATTGAGATGCTAGATCAGCAGCCCAAGTTTGAGCCACACCTTAGCACAAAAGAGGCTATCGAACATGAACTCAGTGACCTCTCGAGTGCAAAGAGGAGACACGAGGAGCTCTCTATACTTATGTCAAAAGATTTTGACAACAAGGAGCTTGGACGTGAGCTAGAAGAGGTATCTGCATATCTGGATCACCATAATGCCTGGGATTTGAGTAGCAAGATAGATAGAGTGATGCAAGAGTTTAGACTCAAGGAGTATGAGGATAGATTAGTAACTTCACTCTCTGGTGGAGAGCAAAGACGCGTGGCATTAGCCTCGTTGATACTCAAAAAACCTGATGTCCTTATGCTAGATGAGCCAACCAACCACCTAGACGTATACATGGTTGAATTTTTAGAGGAGATACTACTCAAAGAGAAGTTTACTCTGTTGTTCATTTCTCATGATAGATACTTTATAGATAGTATCGCCACACGGATTGTGGATGTAGAGAATCAAAATCTTGTCTCTTACAAGGGTGGGTATTCGAGCTTCTTACAACAAAAAGAGGCCAGATTGGTTGCTATGCAAAAACAGCATGATAACCTGATTAGATTTTTACGCAAAGAAGAGGAGTGGCTCTCTCGTGGCGTACAAGCAAGGCAAACCAGAAATCAAGGCCGTAAACGCAGAGTTTTTGATTTACGAGAAGAGGCCAAAGATAATCCAGCACTTATACAGAAAATGAAAATCGAGCTAGAGAGAGAAAAAAAAGCATTTATGGGTGAGAAGATAGTCTCCAAAAAAAGAATGCTCTTTGAGATCAAGGAGCTCTCATACTCTATCGCAGATAAGTGCCTCATAAATAATTTTACTGCTAGAATATTACAAAAAGACAAGATTGCAATAGTTGGTCATAACGGTAGTGGAAAATCGACTCTGCTCAAATTACTGCTGGATAGACTCACACCTAGTGGCGGAAGCATCAAGCGTGGCGAGGTCAGCATAGGTTATTTTGATCAGCATAGAGAGATGCTAAATGATGAACATACGCTTATAGAGACTTTTTGTCCAAATGCAGGCGACAGAGTCGTAGTCGACGGCAAAGAGATGCATGTATACGGATATTTGAAAAACTTTTTATTCCCTAAAGAGTATCTAGGCAAGAAACTTGGACAGCTGAGTGGCGGAGAGCGTAACCGTGTTGCATTGGCACTACTATTTACCAAAAACTATGATTGCCTGATTCTGGATGAGCCTACAAATGATTTGGATATTCAAACCATAAACATACTCGAAGAGAAACTACAAAGTTTTCAAGGTGCTGTAATATTTGTCAGTCATGATAGGTATTTTGTTGACAAAATAGCACAAAAACTACTGGTATTTAGAGGAGCTGGCACGCTCGAGGAGTCACATCAGGCATATAGTGACTATCTCGCACTTGAAAAAGATTTAGACACGCTTTATGGCATAGAGAAACAGGTCTCTCAAGCCAAGAAGACATCAGGACAACCAAAGGCTACCAAAAAGCCCACAAAGCTAAGCTACAAGGACAAAAATGACCTCGAGAAGCTACCTGAACTCATCGAAGATATAGAGACACAAATAGAGCAGTTAAATGCGTGCATGTATGACCCTGATTGCTATGAGTCAGAAGGACTAGTTATGTTGAGTCAAAAGTTAGCTAAACTCGAGGAGGAATGCGAACGTATGAGTGAACGATATCTAGAAGTGTTAGAGCTAGAAGAGACCATCTTGGCAACAAAAAACGGGTTGTAGAAATTAGGATATAATTTCTCTTAATGCAAAAGCGTGTATAATTTACTATAAAAATTAAAGGATTATCATGTCCACATATACTAAATCATTTGTTGCGATGCATTGGATGCATGGTCTCCTAATAAGTTTTGTACTAGTTGTTGCAAAGATTAATATGGAGCACCTGCCTGAAGTAGGTGGTGATTTATCACAGTACAAAGGTCATATCATACTGGGTCTATTAGCGACCATTCTGACTCTTGTGCGCATCTACTTGGCTACAAAACAGCCAGAGCAACCAACACTCAACATGAGCCAAGCTAGACAAAAAATAGCTACTTTGATTCACAGGTTGATATATGTGGCACTTTTGGCCACTGGTATAACTGGAGTAGCTACTGCGAAGAGTGCAAACCTCGGAGATGTTGTCTTGTTTGGTGCTGACTCATTGGTATATACCGGTGCTAGTAGTATTACACGGGCTCTAGCAGAAGCTCATGAAGCTAGCACAACTGCACTGATCATACTCATAGCCTTGCATATATTTGGGGTTATCGCCTATCAAGTTCAGGGCAAAGGCAACATCCTGAAGAGAATGTGGCTCTAAGAACCGCCTTCTCTACCACACTGCACAGCAATCACCTTTTATCTTCTACTCCCATATGGGTCATATAACGGCACAATGGGTGCTATTATCTTGGCTATCGAAACAGCATATTCGACTTAAAATCTATTGTTGGGGCTATGGTTGCAGAGTGAGAACTATATGGCTATATTGTATATGAGACAGGGTGAGGAAGAGCCACTAGCATTATCTGCTACGTAGAGCTTCTAAGGCACTTCTTTTATGGTGTCGTCTTTTGACTCTTATACGCTTAAGTCTTCTCTTTTTGCGGTGAACCTTTCGCTTTAATCTATGGATTTTTCTTTTGGTTCTATGTATCTTTCTCTTTGTTCTGTGCCTTCTTTTCTTTCTAGCTTTATGGTGAGATCTTTTGACGGAGCCTCCGCTAGGATTGCCTTTGACATAAACTCTCGTGCCGACTCTAGCCCATCTGTACATCTTTTGAGCAAAACCATTTGTCATTCTGATGCATCCATGTGATGCTGGATAGTTTGGTACACGACCAAGATGCAGTGCTATACCACTGTTTGTTAGTCTTAGCATATATGACATTCTAGCACCACCATTAGGCTTAGGATAGATACTGGATCTGTGCCACTTATCTTTTTCTAGTACACGAAAGCTACCTCTTGGCGTTCTGTGGCCAGATTTGCCCGATGAAATACGACCGCTAAATAGTCTTGTGCCATTTTGATATGCCGTAGCTGTCTGTGTGGACAGATTAACAACGATCTTTTTTGATGCCCATGTGCTTGTTGTAAATGCAACAATAAAGGCTACTATAAATAATACTTTTCTCATTATAATATACTCTCTTTTTAAAATTTTAAACGGCCGTTATTATATTTAGTTTTACTTGAAATATACATATCGATAGGCAGCATAAGAGGAAAAAATCAAAAAAGTGGAGAGAGGTAGCACTTTTACCATAAGTCCAAACAGAGAGCAGAAAACAACATGACTAAAGTTTAGATATAGCTATTGCGTTTCAATGGCTCCCATCTTGCTAGAGAATATGATTTTTCTTATAACAGGGGTGTACATCATTGGGTATTTGATTATTTTTGAAGTTATGTTTCTCCTCAATGAGTTTACTGATTTGTCATATCTCTCCAGAAAGTTACTTTTCCCCTGGAGCAGTGCATCACCTAAAGAATCGGCAGATAGCATTGCATAGCTAATACCCTCTGCGGATGTCGGGCTGATAAAACCTGCTGCCTCTCCGATGAGCGCTACTCTTTGCGCACCCAAACAGATATCTCTGCTGGACATTGGTCGCAACAGATAGCATCCCTCTTTTTTGGTGGGATTGACTAGATTGTATCCGTGTTTATTTAGTTTTTGTTTCTGTAGGTTGTGGTAACGGGTGGCATCTTTACCCTCTATGATAGCGGAACCAAAGACCAACCCGCCATCTTTTGGAATAATCCATGAGTAAAAATCTGATATCTCTGAATCAAAAATCGCAACAAATCTATTGAGCCCAATGCTGTTTGGGAACCACTCTTGGATACTAATGTAGCGTTTTGGATTATGAGTTTGCGTGGGGACTAGCTCTTTTTTGACCCTAGAGTTAGCCCCATCTGCACCTACAATGATATCTGTTGTGATAGTCTGTTTTTGCGAATTTACAAGCAAACTTACCTCATAGTGGTCATCTTTTCGTACTGCTCCTTTGAAACGTGCAGAAAACAGCGTGTCAACAC
>CAYWGB010000059.1:0-6672 GCA_964457825.1 uncultured Campylobacterales bacterium
AGACCCAATGGGTGTCCATACTGGAGATAGCATAACTATCGCACCGGCACTCACCCTAACCGACAAAGAGTATCAGCACATGAGAGATGCTAGCTTCAAGATACTGCGAGAAATAGGCGTAGATACCGGTGGGTCAAATGTACAATTTTCCATCAATCCAGAAACAGGTCGCATGATTGTAATCGAGATGAATCCGAGGGTCAGTAGATCTTCTGCTCTAGCCTCTAAAGCTACTGGATACCCTATAGCAAAAGTTGCCACACTGTTGGCAGTAGGATATACACTCGATGAAATTACAAATGATATTACAGGGACTCCTGCTAGCTTCGAGCCTGTTATTGACTATATAGTAACAAAAATACCTCGATTTACTTTTGAAAAGTTTCCTCATGCGGACTCAACCCTATCTACTGCCATGAAGTCTGTTGGTGAAGTGATGAGCATAGGGCGCACCTTCAACGAATCATTCCAAAAAGCACTATGCTCTCTAGAGACTGGATTATCTGGCTTTGAGCATATAGAGTGCGATGGCGAAGAGCTCATCAAAGAGATACGCAGACCAAATGAAAAGAGAATTTTATATGTTTATGAAGCCATAAATAGGGGCATGAGTATAGATGCCGTATACGATTTATGCAAGATTGACAAATGGTACCTCTATCAGCTAGAAAATCTCAGCAAACTGCAGAGTAAAATAGACAAAAATATCTTGACTGATGCACCTCTAATGAGAGAACTCAAATCAAATGGATTCAGTGATGAGATGCTAGCAAAAATTATCAATGACCCACAGATTTCAGAAGATAGTATCTATCAAGCAAGAGGAGAACTCTCAATAGGACTAGAGTATAATGAAGTAGATACCTGCGCGGCTGAATTTAAAGCTTTGACGCCCTATCTCTACTCTACTACAAATGTAACTATCTTGCCAGATGCATCATCTGTTGCCACTAGCAGACTAGATAAAAATGAGAAAAAAGTGATGGTTATAGGCGGTGGCCCAAACAGGATAGGACAAGGCATAGAGTTTGATTACTGTTGTGTGCATGCTGCTTTCGCCCTTAAGGACATGGGCATCAAATCCATCATGTACAACTGTAACCCTGAGACCGTATCTACTGACTATGACACATCTGACGTGCTCTATTTCGAACCGATAGATTTCGAGCGTGTTCGCTCTGTCATTGAACTAGAGAAACCTGATGGTGTTATTGTGCATTTTGGCGGACAGACTCCTCTAAAACTTGCCACCTCTTTGACACAAATAGGAGCAAAAATATCTGGTACCCCTGCTTCTGTGATAGATACCGCAGAAGACAGAGAGCTATTTTCTGATTTTATAAATAAGCTAGGACTAAAACAACCAGACAATGGAACAGCTTTCAACAAGCAAGATGCCAAAGAGATTGCTAACAGGATTGGGTATCCCGTACTTGTGCGACCAAGTTTTGTACTTGGTGGCAGAGGCATGAGGACGGTTTATAGCGATAATGAACTAGATGAATATATGGATGAGGCAGTAAGTGTCTCTAACGATGCACCAGTCCTCATCGATAAATTCCTAGACAACGCCATCGAGCTTGATGTAGATGCTATATCTGATGGACAAGATGTATACATCGGATCTGTTATGCAACACATAGAAGAGGCGGGAATACACTCTGGCGACAGTGCATGTTCATTGCCTCCTATCAGCGTCAGTCCAGAGTTACAAGAGCAAATAAAACAAGATACCGCCTCCATTGCACTTGGGCTTGGGGTTATAGGACTTTTAAATATTCAATATGCAATCCACAATGATGAGATATATCTCATAGAGGTCAACCCAAGAGCATCACGAACTGTCCCTTTTGTCAGCAAGGCAACAGGTGTACCATTGGCAAAGGTTGCTACTAGAGTCATGGTTCAAGGTGACCTAAAAGAGGCTCTAAGATTTTATGATACCTTCAAGGTCGTAAACTTTGATAAAAAAATCATGGAGCCAATCCTAAAAAAACATGTTGCAGTAAAAGAGGCTGTATTTCCATTCAATAAGCTGACTGGCTCAGATCTCATCCTCGGTCCAGAGATGAAATCCACTGGTGAGGTTATGGGCATATCCGAGACATTTGGCATGAGTTTTGCAAAGAGCCAATTTGCAAGTAAAAACAATATCCCACTTACTGGAAAAGTTTTTATATCACTCACAGATAGTGACAAACATCAAGTAGGAGCCCTAGGCCAATCATACCAATCTTTAGGATTTGAAATAGTCGCAACTCATGGTACCCATGAAGCCCTAGAGGCAGCTGGAATCAAATCCACGAGAGTCAACAAGCTATCAGAGGGTCGACCAAATATAGATGATATGATTAAAAACAATGAGATAGATTTGGCTATTAACACCAGTGATAATAAGGCGAGCAAAGATGATGCCAAAATCATCAGACAGAGTGTGCTCTCAAATAACGTAGCATACTTCACTACCATATCAGCCGCCAAAGCTACAGCACAAGCTATTAAAGAGCTAAAAGAGAATAACGGAGCGCAAGCAGAACCAAAAGCTCTCCAGGACTATCTGAACTAATAATTGTATGAAACATAGAGTAATCCTATCCAATACAGACACAGCGATAGGTTTTCTATCTCAAGATAAAAACTCACTTGACAAGACTAAAAATAGAGACTCAAACAAGCATTACATCACAACACTTCCCTCTTTGGCTCACCTAAAAGAGAGGATAAGAGTGCCTAGACAATATAAAAACAGAATCAGACGATCTAACAAAACCACATTTATTATGCCAAACAAAGAATCATTTCGCATAGTTACACAAAGCAAGCACCTGCTCTTGCTCAATCGTGTTGGATGGCTCTATTCAACCTCTGCAAATCAAAGTGGTGCCTGTTATAATCAAGCTAATGCTATTGAAAAGTCCCAGATTACACTCTATCCGTTACAAGACGAAAATAATCAGCCATCCACTATATATCTGCTCTCAACAAAATTACAAAGATTACGTTAATTTTTTAGTCGTCTAGCCCATCTCAAAAAGAGTCTATCAGGATTCACTCTGTCATCCATATCCTCATCAAAGAGTATATGCCTCGCTAGCATCTCGCCCATCATAGGCGCAAAAACGAATCCACGCCCACCCAAACCATTTAGCACAAAGAGACTTTCAATATGTTCTAGCTGTGGCTTTGCCCCTTTCAGTATGGCAGGGTAATTCTCAAACATATATAAGGTATCTATGACTCTACCAACCAATGGAAAATAATCTTTCGAACCTGCACGCATACCGCAAAATATCTCTTTTAAGACAAAATCATCACTATAAACCATGTCAGATGCCTGCTCTTCTATGCCTGCTAAAGGTCTCCCATCACACACCATGCATGGATTGTTTGACTTGACATGCGTTGCTCCCATTTTCACAATACCATCGATATTGGCTGAGATTGAGATCTTTTTATGCACACTAACATTCAGTCCCAGCTTTGTACTATAATCACCTCTGCTTCCCCATGTACCTTTTACTCCCATATATCGCATGTCAAGTAGTGCATTTTCATACCCAGTAGCCAAAACTAGGTTTCTAGCCCATAGCGTTTCGTTGTCACTAGCAACACACCATCTATTTCCATCATGCTCCAATATCTCGACATTAAACTGTCTAAAAGGTATTCCATCACAAATAGCTCTGCACATAGCGGGCGCGTCACATACGCCAGCATCTTCAAACAAAAAGCTATCATTTGTATTTTTGATACCTATAGAACTAAGCTTATCTTTGTAAAGCCACTTATAGCCTGGATAGTTGGATGCTTCATACTCTACAAATTTCAAAGCATCCTCTCTATCTTTTGGCATACGTATAACACCAGTTTGATAAAAATAATCACTGAAATTCTTACGATAGAAATCTATAGCAAACAGATAAGCTTCGTTGGTAAGTTCCTGCAAAACAGAACCCTTGCCTATCTTGGGAGAGATAAAAGCCCCTGCAGCTCCGCTTCCGCCATTTGCAGGTGAAGAACTCCTGTCAATTATGAGAACATCTTGCCCTTTTTGTGACAAAGAATGACCAATGCAACAGCCAGCTATGCCTGCTCCTATGATTATGGTGTCATGAACAACAAGTGGCATTAAACTCTCTTCTGATTGGTTTGAGGCTATAAAATAAGTTCTTAAACAGTAATCTCTTTGATATCTGCGATACTCTTGAAACTTTTATAGATGAGCCCTAGTGTATTCAGACGATTGTTTTTCAAGGTCTCTTCTTCAGCATTCACCATAACATCTTCAAAGTATCTATCTAGCTCTTTCTTGAGCCCAAAGAGTGCTCCTAGCTCATCTTTATAGCTTGAATACTCCTGTGATATGCTCTTCTCATATGCATCAAAAAGTGCACTCTCTGCATCTTCTTCAAAAAGACTCTTATTTACATTTAAATCACCATCCAAATCAACATCCTTGGATATGTTGGCCACACGCTTAAATGTGGAGAACTGCTCTTTGAAGCTTTCATGAGCCACTATCTCATTGAGTGCCGATACCTTTTTGGATATCTCATTAATATCTCTCTCTCCTGATGCCAAAACAGCCGCGATTACAGATGGATTAGCATCTAATGATTTATTGATACGTTCGACGATAAAATCTGTAAGCAGCGAGGTATCAAACTCATCATAATTCCTCTTAAGAAGCGCAACCATTTTGTCTATATCAAAGGCTAAATCGTACTCAATCACAATACGAACAATCCCATTAACTGCACGACGAAGTGCAAAAGGATCCTTTGATCCAGTAGGTATCTTGCCTACAGAAAATAGCCCAAGGAGAGTATCAAGCTTGACAGACATAGATACTATAGCCGAAAACAGAGAACTAGGTAGCTCAGCACCTTCACCTGCAGGCATATACTGCTCTTTGATTGCATTATAGACCAACTCTTCCTCTCCTAAGGCTTTAGCATAGTAATAGCCCATCAAGCCTTGGAGCTCCGTAAATTCATAAACCATCTCACTCATCAAGTCTGCCTTGGCAAGTGTAACAGCTCGACTCATCAAGCTCTCAAGCTCCTTGGCGCCCCTCGCGCTCTCTGATTCTACTTCAGACATATAAAGATCTAGCAAAACAGATGCAATTTTACTCTCTCTATCTATCTTATCAGCCAGCGTCCCTAGCCCATCAATAAACTGCACCTTCTCCAATCCATCCGTGCTTAAGCCATTTTTTAAATCATTCTTGTAAAAGAACAGTCCATCAGCCAGCCTTGGTTTTAGCACCCTCTCATTTCCAGCTATAACTTTCGAGTAGTCATCAGTGTATGCATTTGATACTACTATAAATTTATTAGTAATCTTACCATCATTAAAGAGAGGAAAATAACGCTGGTGCTCCTTCATAGATGTCACTATCACCTCTGAAGGAAGCTCTAAAAATAGTTCGTCAAAACTCCCCATGAGAGCTTTTGGGTTCTCTGTGATAGCTACCACTTCAGCCAAAAGGGATTTGTCTCTATCTATTCTAATATTATGCTTAGCCTCTAATTCATCGAACTCTTTTAGAATCTTGCTTTCGCGATCAGTGGGGTGCAGCATTACGGCTCCATCTCTTAAAACATCCTCGTATGCACTAATACTGGGTACATCAACAGGCTCATAACTAACCATACGATGCACCTGTGTTTTGGTGCCAGACTTAACACCATACAGCTCAACATCTAGAGCCTCGTCGCCCATACGTACCTGTAGCCATCTGATAGGGCGTATAAACTCATCACTTCTACTGCCCCATCTCATCATCTTTCCAAATGCCATAGATGAGATCCATCTGCCCAGCATCTCCTGTAGCAAAGAGTCTGTATCGGCACCCTCCTCTTCTCTTTTAAAATAGAGTACCTCTTTACCGTTCTTATCGCCTCTTCCAAGTTCATCAAAGCTAACCCCGCATTTCCTAGCAAATCCAAGTGCTGCATTAGTTGGCTCACCATCCTTCATCGCTGCCACAACAGGGGGTCCATATAACTCTACACTTTTATCATCTTGTTTTATAGGCATGGCCTCATGTTTGAGTACCAATCTTCGTGGTGTATATATGAATTCAAAATCACTCTTGAGACTATACTCATCTAAGATATTACTCCATGACTTTTCCATGTTTCCTACTATTCGAAGCAAAGGTATTGCCGGCAGTTCTTCTAAACCAATCTCAATAAGTAAAGGCTGTGTTATCATACGGATTCCTAGGTAAAGTTTGGTGCTATTTTATCCAAAACTTAGTAAAGAGTTGCAAATAGTGGATGAGCTCAATTATTAGGTCATTGTTACCCACCTTAGAAACGACTTCATATTGTAAATCAGGTCTTGCAGGTATTAGCCAATGCCTTTCTTCTCCAGTGCTGTGCCATCGATTTAACAAACCCAGTGAATAGTATCCTTTATCAAACATGGTCAACGAGTGGTTAGGTGTACGCTCAATCAGTCGTTCAGCAAGCTTCATTTCATTTGTCTTATAGTTATCAAACTCACTGCTTATCAGTTGGTGACTAGTGAGTTCCATATGACAAACCATGCGAATTTGTGGGAATCCTGTATCACCATATTGGTTGCTAGCCGATGAGAATGCTTCACGATTCTCATCTGAATCGGCCGTACGCCAAACAACGCCACCAACCGCTAATAAGT
>CAYWGB010000060.1:0-6624 GCA_964457825.1 uncultured Campylobacterales bacterium
TCATGAGTAATCTTATTGTGGTTTTCGTGATTTAAAATATGGTTAAATTGTTCTGTGTTGATGTAACGCCTTTTGCAATAATCCGTTATCGCATCAAATAAGGCCAAATATATAGTATTAGCTACGGTTTGATTCTCTGTTTTATTCATTATTAAATCTCCTAAAAATCCCATTTAGGTTTTTGGTTTGTATTATATCAGTTTTATTGTTGTAACTCAAATCGAGTCTCATGAAAACTAAAACTTCGATAGCAGCTATTGTTACAAAGCAGAACTAATCATTTTTATTGTAAAATAGCCTATAAAAATAGAAAAGGTTTGCAATGAAAAAAATTATATTATCCGGATTTTTATGTCTAATAATGGCAGGATGTGGTGAAGTAACTAGTACATCAGGCAGAGGAAGTAATGGCGGAGGAAGCTCCGGTGGGACAGGTGGAGGAGGCTCTAACAGCACCACGAGCAATGACACATCTATACCTAATCAAGGAATTTACAATTCTGCAGATTCGACAAATATGAAGTATCTAAAAGTCTTAAACTACGCTAGAAGTAAGGCGAGAGAGTGCAAGAATACCGATGGAAGTACTTCACAGGCTAGTAGAGGTTATTTTCCTGCAGTTCCAAAACTAACATGGAATGACGACCTCTATCATGCTTCTCTCGAGCATAGCACAGATATGGCAGAGAGTAATACTTTTTCCCATAGAGGCTCAGGCACATCATCGGATGCTACAGGTGGAAATGGATATGGGAGCACATATGTCGAGAGGATAGAGGCAAATGGATATGTAAACTCGAGATCTGTAGGAGAAAATATAGCAGCTGGACAAACAAGTATAGAGAGTGTTGTGCATGAATGGCTTGAGAGCCCTGCACACTGTGCCAATATTATGAGTCCTAAGTTTAAAGAGACAGGAATAGCGAAATACGAAAATTACTCTAGTGATAAACATATCTACTGGACTAATGATTTCGGAGCAAAACAATAGTAGTCCTTCATTGCTAAAAGTTTTACTTTTATCCTGAGGTGCAAAAGAGAGTAAGGAGCCAAGTTGTGAAGAAAGTTATCGTCTCATTATTTGTAGTAATACCACTGTTTGGAGCCAATCTTGACTGGATGAGCAGCTATGATGCTGCAGTCTCTAGAGCCAAAGCAGAACATAAAAATCTCATTGTCTTCATCGAGGCTAATAATTGCCCATACTGTCAAAAATTTAAAAATGATGTACTGAATACCAAAGATGTTGTAGCTAGTCTTAGTAATTTTGTTCCATTGAAACTAGATATAAATAGCGCATATACCAAAAAATACTTTCCCAAGGTAGTCGTTACACCGACAACCTATTTTGTAACCCCAGACAATCGAAACCTTGAGACCATAGTGGGTTATCTCAATGAAGAGTTCTTCTACTGGAGACTTGATTCTGCTGAAACAGAGGCTAAAAAAATATCCAAAGATAAATAGCTGTAAAGCACATACTCAATACCCATGCCGCTATCACGATATGATTAGCATTCATTACTACCCACCTATTATAAGCTATTTTGGTACTTTTTTGGGTAAAATATATCCAAACTAAAACTACAAATTGGAGTAGATATGGCAGAGTATGGAGCTAGTAACATTAAGGTCCTCAAAGGGCTAGAGGCAGTAAGAAAAAGACCTGGGATGTACATCGGCGACACATCCTCTAGAGGATTGCACCATCTAGTTTATGAGGTTGTAGACAACTCAATAGATGAGGCGATGGCAGGCTATTGTGATACTATCAAAGTTACTCTTACAAAAGATGGGTCTGCAAAAGTAGAAGATAACGGTCGTGGTATCCCTGTCGCTTTGCATCCTACTGAAAAAATATCAGCGGCCACAGTTGTTTTGACAGTTTTGCATGCTGGTGGAAAGTTTGATAAAGACACTTATAAGGTCTCTGGTGGACTTCATGGTGTGGGTGTCTCTGTAGTAAATGCATTATCAAAAAATCTTAAATTAACCATTCATAAAGATAACGAAATACATTATCAAACATTTAAGGAGGGTATACCTCAAGAGACTCTTGCCGTTATAGGAAAAACAAAAACTTCTGGAACTATCGTTGAATTCTGGCCAGATGACACTATTTTTACTGAGACAGTAACATTTCAAAAAGAGATACTAACAAAGCGATTTAAGGAGCTATGCTATCTCAACCCTATGATTACTATTGATTTCACAGATGAGCGTGATGGTACACATGAGCTGTTTCACTTTGATGGTGGGCTGAAACAATTCGTTGAAGATATGAATACAAAAGAGCCATTAAGTCAAGCACAATTCTTCCAAGGTGCAGCAGATGACATAGAGATGGATATAGCCTTGATGTACTGTCAGGCCGATAGTGACAAGGTGTTGACTTTTGTAAACAATATCAAAACACCTGACGGAGGTACTCATGAGGTAGGCTTCAGAGCAGGATTGACTAGATCGTTATCTACCTACATATCCAAGAACGCAAATGCAAAAGAGAAAAATACAAAAATTACAGGTGATGACTGCAGAGAGGGTCTCATAGCCGTAATTTCTGTACGTGTACCAGAGCCACAGTTTGAGGGGCAAACTAAAGGCAAATTAGGATCATCATATGTGAGACCACTAGTTCAAAAATTCTTTTCTGATAATTTCAAAAAATATCTAGAGGAGAACCCGATAGAAGCTAAAGCCATCATGGCTCAAGTAATATTGGCATCAAAGGGTAGGGATGCAGCTAAAAGAGCAAAAGATTTAGTCAAGAGAAAAGATATCATGTCTATAGGTACCCTCCCTGGTAAGTTAGCTGATTGCCAAAGCAAAGACCCAGCACTCTCTGAGATATATCTAGTGGAGGGAGATTCCGCGGGAGGTTCTGCTAAACAAGGTAGAGATAGAGTCTCTCAAGCGATTTTGCCTCTAAAGGGTAAGATACTAAATGTTGAAAAAGCAAGGTTAGAAAAGATTTTAAAATCAGATGAAATTAAAAATATGATTACCGCTCTAGGGTGTGGCATAGGTGATGAGTTTAATGAAGATAAACTGAGATACCACAGGGTAATCATTATGACTGATGCCGATGTAGATGGTAGCCACATCCAGACACTATTGATGACATTTTTCTTTAGATTTTTGCGCCCTATCGTTGAAAAAGGATATCTGTATCTGGCTCAACCGCCGCTATATAGGTATAAAAAAGGTAAAAACGAGACATACCTTAAAGATGACACAGCGCTAAATGACTTTTTGATAGAAAACGGTATTGACGCCTTAGAGAGTGAGACTATGGGTGCAAATGATTTGATATCTCTTTTCAAACTAGTAGGGCATTACAAAATGACACTCAAAGAGATAGAGAAGAGATTTGCTCTGCCAGAAGTGATAAGATATATGATAGAGAACCCTGACACTATAGGCAAGAGTACAAAAGAGCTTGCAAAAACTGTTGAAGCCTACATAGACTCTCTAGGCTATAATATACTTACAAAAAGTGTGGATGATGAAACCATACATCTATTTGTTCAGACCAATGATGGACTTGAGGAACTGATTATAGATGATATCTTGTTCACAAATCCCCACTATAACGAAGCGATATATATAAACCAAAAGATAAATGAGCATGTAACGGATGAGTTTAAAGATAAAGATCTTCTAGAGCTATTTGATGAGGTCGAGTCAAGCGCTAAAAAAGGCGGAAATATACAGCGCTACAAAGGTCTAGGCGAGATGAACCCAGAGCAGTTATGGGAGACAACAATGGATCCTCAAAATAGACGTCTACTGCAGGTGGTTATAGGAGATGAGCAGGATGCTAGTGATACCTTTACACTGTTTATGGGTGACGAAGTGGAGCCAAGACGAAACTATATAGAGACTCATGCTAAAGATGTCAAGCATTTAGATGTCTAATGTGTTGTCTTTGTTTAGACTACTTATTTGTGTCATAGACTAGGTGTAGTCGGCCATGCTAACAAATATACTCATATCTATATCGGCCATCTCTGTTTTATATCTAGTCTATGCACAGCTTAAGAAAAAAACTCTTGAAAGCTCTCTAGATATAAAAACTAACTCATACAACATAGAGACTTTCAAAAAATATTTTCAAAAACAACAGATGAATTCGCTCGGTATGATTGTGCTGAGCAACTTGGGCAGTATAAATAAACAGTACGGAGTGGAGTCGACAGATTTACTACTCAAAAATATGGTCGAACGACTAAAAGACTATATAGAGTTAGAGTCGGATGAAAAGTACATAATAGGTAGACATTGTGGAGCTGAATTCTTGCTGGCCACACAAGAAGATAGTGATAAACTCCATAATTACATACAAGGTTACATACAAGAAAATCCAACTATAAATAACATCTCTATCGCATATAAATATGCAGCTGTTTCAAAGGAAGATTTTGGTTTTGAGGCGACTATTGCAAATGTGCAAAAAATAACATATTTTCCATCAAATGCCACACCTACCATAAGAGATAATGTCGATAGCGTAAATGTTATTGATATGGATAATCGTGTAGTGCAAGCTCTCGACGAAAAGAATTTAAATTTCTATTTTAAGCCAATTGTAAATGTCGACACTGGCACAATCAAGATGTTTGATATATCAGTCAAAATGTATGATGGCATACAAGAGATCGAACCAAGAGAATTTTTACCCATTATAAACAAGTTGGATTTAGGCAGAGAGTATGACTATATTCTGCTCGAATGCATCTCTATATTTCTACTTTTGACTGATGATAAGATCTCTTTTTTCCTTAATGTTTCACCATTCTCTTTGCAGGATGAGAGTTTTCAAAAGAGAGTAAGAGTGCTATCAAGAAATTCAGAAGATCCATTTAGACTCATCTTGGGGCTATACGAGAGAAAAGGTTATGATGATTTAGATACTCATTTGAGAGCTCTAAGTTTTATGCATAGTTGTGGCTTCAGACTTGCAATTGACAATTTCAGCAACAGCGCTTCATCTTTGGACTATATCGATAGTTTTAATTTTGATATGGTTAGACTTGACAAAGGCTACATTAAAAAATTACATAATAACATAGATTATATCCACTCATGCATCAGTGACGTAAAATCAAGAGATATAGAGACTATCGCAAAATGGGTAGACAATAACCGACAAAAAGAACAGTTAAAAGAGCTAGATATCGATTATATGCAAGGGTTTGGAGTGGGTGGAGAGATTACTGAAGAGGAACTTTTGGCATTATATAAATAGTCAATACTCTCTTTACATTAATTCTCTTGTGTTAAAATATAAATATACAGTTTCACAGGATAGATATGACAAATAAAAATATTTTATTACGCAGAGCAGAAGAGCAATTTCTCAAAAAAGATTACTCTAATGCCCTTAAAATATATGGTATATTACTCAAGGATCATCCAAGTCTAAAAGATGCAATGGTCGGAGCATATCTCAGTGATATGGGATTGGATCTCGAGGACGACGCCCAGGCCTTGTTTGATTACTATCAGGCCATAAAAGACTCCAGCGATGATGCTCAAGAAATTATAGACAGCCTTTCACAAACCATATATGCCACGAGGTTTGTTGTTCAGGAGCAATTGGACGGAATTATTCATCAGCAGACTCAACTTCAAGATGGTATTCTTTATGAAGAGTTCACTAAGCTAGTGGAGCAAGAAGGCGACTTTCGACAAGTTTTTGAAAATATAATGTTTTCTACCAAAGTTATAATCACTAAAAAAGATGATTTTATAGATTTCGTAAAGCGTCTAATAGGTGCAAAATATTCTGATTTGGCTCTGAAATATCTTGATGCATTTGCAGGTAGTTTCGTAGAAAACCAAGATATATACGCTCTGTATAAACTCGTAGACAAAAAATAGCATGAAATTTTCAATCAACTACAAAACCTTTACGCATATCACGGACAATACATCGCAAATAGATGCCAATACTCTATTTGTTTTAACAGCACAAAATAGTAAATATTATGATTTACTTGATCCTCGACCAACATACATCACACCAAAGGAGCTGATTTCTCACTGGTCGATTGATACTCTCAGTATCATAGGCGTGACTGGCACAAATGGCAAGACCACAGTCACGGCAGTTATCTACTCACTACTGCTAGATCTTGATGAAAAACCAGCACTGCAAGGCACTAGAGGACTCTTTGCCAACGAGAAGCAACTAGAGCAAAAAAGCATGACTACGCCATCAATACTGGAGACTCTGCACAATATGAAGCAGGTACTAGATGCAGGATGTAATTACTTTATTATGGAAGTGAGCTCTCATGCCATAGAGCAGCAGCGTATACAAGAGATAAGCTTTGCTCTCAAGGTACATACCAATGTCACTAGTGACCATCTAGACTATCACGGTACAGTAGAAGAGTATCGTCGGGTCAAAAGTCTCTTTTTCGATGACGAGACACCAAAGCTACTCAACAAAGATGACATCAGGAATATCACATTTAATTCACTCAATGCTCTAACGTATGGTATAGACGAGCCTGCTAGCTATAAAGTACAAGCATTTTCTATGCAACATGGATTAACGGCAGGCATAAAATACCAAGACCAAGAGGCGACATTTCACTCTCCTATGGTAGGGCTTTT
>CAYWGB010000061.1:0-6585 GCA_964457825.1 uncultured Campylobacterales bacterium
TTTGCCAAACACACCGTTCAAAGCAAGAGTGCAGGGCAAAGATCGGAAAAGATATCATCTCCTTGCATGGATTATGGCCTCAACCACGAAACAAATCATACTGTAATGTGCCAAAAAGAGTTGTAGCTAAAGACAAGCATCACCAATGGAAGGATTTGCCAAAGATGAATTTGGATAATGATACGGCTACACTCATGGAAAAATATATGCCAGGACATGTATCCGGATTAGAAAAACATGAGTGGATCAAGCATGGCACCTGCTATGGCAAGAATGAAAATGAGTATTTTAGTGATGCTTTAAAGTATACTAAAAAGATAGACACATCCTCAGTAGGAGAACTATTTCGAAACAATATAGGCAAACAACTCTCTCTTAAGAGTATCAAGAATGCATTCGAAAGAGATTTTGGGAAGGGTGCAGGGAAGAGTATGGTTCTTAAATGCAAAAATGGACTCATAACTGAACTTTGGATTACGCTTACTGGCACAGAAAATGATTTAGCGATGCTAACAAAAGCATCATCAATCAAGAGAAGTAAATGTCACAAAGGCATAGTGGATCCGGTAGGATATTAAACCTTTAACAAACATAACAGGAGAAGAGATGAGTATAATAACAATATGGCACAATCCAAGATGCAGCAAGTCTAGAGCAGCACTAGAGTTACTTGAGGAGATGGGTGAGCAATTTCATATTTATAAATATCTAGAAGAAAACCCAACCAAATATGAGATAATAGAAGTGTTGAATAAATTAGATATTTCACCCAGAGATCTAATGCGTACAAAAGAGGACATCTATAAAGAACTAAAGCTCATGCATGAGGATGATAATGTGAAATTAATATCAGCAATGGCAGAAAATGCTAAATTAATTGAGAGGCCAATTGTTGTCAAAGGCGACAAAGCAGCAATCGGCAGACCGATAGAAAATATAATAAAACTTCTAGATTAGGATCATACATGATAAGCACATTAAAATTAACACAGCGATATGGGAAGAGGGTACTATTTGATCAGATATCTATAACATTGGATGCGGGAAAAAGATATGGATTAATCGGAGCTAACGGGGCTGGCAAATCAACTTTTATTAAGATTTTATCCGGAGAGATAGAGCCGAGTGAGGGAGAGGTGCAGATACAGCCTGGTGCCATACTAGGATCACTGAGCCAAAACCAGTTCGCTTTTGAAGATTTTAGCCTCAAAGATGCAGTGCTTTACGGGAACAAAAAGCTATATGATGCCCAAAAAGAGAAAGAAAAGCTCTATATGGAAGGTGACTTTGAGAGCGACGAGGTAAATAATCGCTTAGGTGAGTTAGAGATGATATGTGCAGATGAGGATCCCACGTACGAATCAGATGTCAAGATAGAAAAACTACTATCTACATTAGGTTTCCCAGTTGAGCAACATGATAATCTCATGAGCTCTATCACGGGTGGAGATAAATTTAAAATACTTCTGGCACAGGTGTTATTTTTGAAACCTGATATATTACTCTTGGACGAGCCTACAAATAACTTGGATATGGAAACAATTACATGGCTTGAGGAGGAGTTGAAGCGACATGACGGTGTCCTTGTAGTTATATCTCACGACAGACACTTTTTGAACAGCGTTGTAACTCACATATTGGATCTTGATTTTCGCAATATCAGAGAGTTTACAGGAAACTATGATGACTGGTATATAGCGGCAAATCTTTTATCTAAGCAGGCACAATCAGACAGAAGTAAAGCACTCAAAGAGAAGGATGAACTAGAGAAGTTTATCGCTCGATTCTCTGCCAATGCATCCAAAGCAAAACAAGCAACCAGTAGACAAAAACAGTTAGACAAGTTAAATGTAGAAGATATACAGCTCTCATCAAGAAGGGATCCTTCTATTATGTTCAAGCCACACAGGGGGATTGGAAACGAGATACTTGAGGTGGAATCTCTGTCAAAAAGTTATGAAGACAAAAATGTATTGCAAGATATTAGTTTCAAAATCAATCCAGATCAAAAAGTTGCAATTATAGGCTCCAACGGGGTCGGCAAGACAACTTTACTTGAGATATTGATGGAAAAAATTGATGCAGATAGCGGTAGTTTTAACTGGGGTCAAACAATTACAACTAGTTATTTTCCACAAAATACAACAGATTTGGTCGCAGGAGACATGGAACTTCCCCAGTGGATACAGGCTTTTGATGCAAAGTGGCATATAGATGATATACGCAAAACTCTTGGTAGAATGTTATTTTCTGGTGAAGAGCAAAAGAAAAAAGCAGATGCCTGTTCTGGTGGCGAAAAGCATCGCGTGATGTTATCAAAAATCATGATGGATGAGTCTAACTACTTGGTTCTTGATGAGCCAAATAACCATTTGGACCTCGAAGCCATTGTGGCCTTAGGGGAAGCACTGCATAATTATAAAGGTGGCGTAATCTGCGTTTCTCACGATCGGGAGCTCATAGATGCATTTGCAAATCGAATTATTAGACTTAATGACGATGGAACTATCACCGATTTCGAAGGAAGCTATGAAGAGTTTCTCGAGCAGGAGAACTAATGATTTTAAGGATTAATGAAAGTAGACTATGAATAGCCTAAATCAAAGTATTTTTCTGGAGATAAATAGATATGCTGACCAGAGCAAGACATTGGACTCCCTGATGATAGCAGCTGCCGAAGCGATGCCATATCTATTTATAGCTCTTTTGCTCTATCTATGGTTTGCAAATAAAAAGAGCGAAGCACTATACGCAGGATATGCAGCTACTTTTGCAATCGCTATCAATCAGATCATAAATCTCTTCTATTACCATGCTAGGCCGTTCATGGATGATTTAGGTAAAACACTTATCTTACACAAGGCAGATAACTCATTTCCATCTGATCATACTACATTTGTGATGTCAATAGCGATGATGCTTGTGACTTTTGAAAGCACCAGAAAGGTTGGAGTCGTGGCATTATTATTAGCATTATGGTGCGGTCTATCAAGGGTTTATCTAGGCGTGCACTATCCATTTGATATATTGGGAGCGGTTGTAGTGGCATTCATATCTGCATATGTGATTTCGCTCTCAAAAGGTATTTTAGGAGGGTTAAACAATTATATTATTTCGATTTGGAATCAGATTGTAGGCAGAATATAGAATGTAAATGTTGGCTTAGTAAGCCTTTATTATGTGTATAACACTAGAGCAAAACTCTAGCTTGCTAGTTGTGTTGCTTTCGTAACATTAAACTTGAGTCCTATCTCTTCAGGGGTGCATCCTAATGCTAATGCAACCATTTGTGGCATGTGCAATACAGGCAATTCAATATCACGACCTAGTTGCTTGCCTGCACTATCTTGTTTTAGATCCATATTTAACTGACACAACGGACAAGGTGTTACTATAAGATCAGCATTATTATCGATGGCATCGACCAGGGCTGTTCCTGTAAGAGCATTGCTTGTCTCTGGTGCCTGCAGGTCTACATGGAAACCACAGCACTTATTTTTACTCTCGTAATCAACACTGTTTCCTTCGAGAGCCTCGATTAATCGATCCAGTGAGGTGGGGGCGTATGGATTTTCTCCACCATTTACATTCTCATGCAGTTCACTTGGTCGAATATTATGGCATCCATAAAATGGAGCAATATTAAATTTGCTCAATGGCACGACAACTTTTTTGGATAGGTTCTCTAGCCCGTAGTCCTCTATAAGGGTGTAGAGAAAATGCTGCACATCAACAGTACCCTTGTACTCTAGTCCTACTTCAGATAATTTTTCGTTTACTTTTGCTTTTAGTTCTGGCTTTGTATCAAGTTGGTGTTTTGTGGTCATGGTATTGAGCTGGCAAGTATTACATATTGTTATCATCTTTAGGCCAAGCTTCTCGGCATAGCATATATTTCTGGCATTTAGAACATACGAAAGCATCTCATCAAAATCTTGTAGATGACTTGCCCCGCAGCAGCTGGCCTCATCTAGCATAACTATCTCGATACCAAGTTTTTTTGCCACAGCCAAAGTAGAGGAGAGCAGTTCAGGTGTCGACTCTCTGGCTGTACATCCTGTATATAGTGCATATTTTAATTTACTCATTTGTCTCTCCTACAACTTATTTGTTTGTGATATTTCTATTAATTTTTGAATCTCATCTAAATTTTTACTTTTTGGCATATGTTTTTTCGTGATATCAAGCGGATGAATTTTACCAGCTTTGATCATTTTAAAAGCTTCGCTCATGTGTTTTACAACACCTAGTCCCTCAGAATACATAACTATATCCTGCTCGTCAAGGTAGCCATATTTTTTGATGCTTCGAATAAAACCTTCTGCATGTTTGGTAGCTACATTCTTTCTTGCAACACCCTCTTTAAATTGCATATTATGTAATTTTGTTATTTTTTCTATCGGACTAATGTCCTTAGGGCAGGCCTCTGCACACTCAAAACATTTTACACAATCCCAAACACCAGATCCCAACTGAGATGTGATATCGAGCCTTTTTTTGCTAGCCTCATCTCTGGTATCTATAGAAAATCTATATGCAGAAGTCAATGCTGCAGGCCCCAGAAAATCAGGATTAACCTCTACCGCTGGACAGGCGTAGTAACAAGAACCGCACTGTATACATAAGTCTGAGTCTAGAAAACTATCAAACTCTTCTTGGGTCTGCTTAGTCTCTTTGACTGGATGTGGATCTACTGATCTTTCTACATAAGGCATCACCTTGTTGTATTTTTCCCAGAAGTCACCCTTGTCGATAATCATATCTTTGACAGCACGTTTTTGACTCTGAGGTTCAAAAGTTAAATCATTATCAAACATATCCAGTAGTTCGACTGCATTTTGCTTGCATGCCAGAACAGGTTTGCCATTTACTTTGATTCCACAAGCCCCACAAATTCCATGCCTACATGACCTTCGATAGGAGAAACTACCATCATGTTCCCATTTGATTCTGTTGAGTAGATCAAGAATCAGCTCATCTTTTCCGACCTCCATCTTATACTCTTTGTAGTAGGGCAGATAGTCCGTCTTGGCATTAAATCTAAATGCCTTTATTGTTACTTTTCGTCTCTCTTGCATCTTGCCTCCTTAATATACTCTCTCTTTAGGCTCAAATCGCCCAAGAGTTACGTCTGCTAATTCTATTGTTATCTTTTTGTCTTCATCCATGTATGCATAGGTGTGCTTGAGAAACTTATCATCATTTCTGGCTGGAAAATCGTCTCTATAGTGTGCACCACGGCTCTCTTCTCTGGCAAGTCCTCCAACAACTATGAACTTGCTAAATTCAAGCATGTGACCTAACTCTAACGCCTCTTGCAAATCAGTATTAAATATGTTTGATTTGTCATCTATTCTGATATTTTTATACTCTTCTAGTAGTCCATCGATAATGTCAATCTGCTTCTCTAGTGACTCTTTTGTTCTGAATACTCCAGCATTTTCAGTCATACTTGACTGTAATCTTTTTCGTAGATCAGGTACACTGTTTGCACCATTTGCTTTGATTATAGTATTAATCTCGTCAATCATGCGTGATGCATCATTTTGAGCCGCTTTTTGCAGCTCGATACCATTATCAAGAGCCTCTACCATTTTGCCACCAGCATGTCTTCCAAAAAAGAGTGCCTCGAGCAAAGAGTTGGCTCCTAAACGATTGGCACCATGAACAGAGACACAACTGCATTCACCGGCCGCATAGAATCCTTCAATCGTATCAGTAGGATTTATTTTTACCTGTGAATTGATATCAGTTGGTATTCCTCCCATGGAGTAGTGTGCAGTAGCAGATATGAAAATAGGCTCCTTGAGCATATCTTGCCCTTGGAAAGTAATAGCAAGCTCACGTAGTTCTGGCAATCTAGTCAATATTATTTCAGGATCTAGGTGTGTCAAATCAATATATACAGACTGTTTATCTGTGCCAACACCCCGGCCTTGTCGTACCTCTTCCATGATAGCACGACTAACAACATCACGACTTGCTAATTCCATAGCCTCTGGTGCATACTTGCTCATGAATCGCTCACCTTCAGAGTTAAAGAGTCTACCACCTTCTCCTCTGGCAGCTTCAGATATAAGTATGCCTGATCCGCCCAAACCACTTGGGTGGAACTGTACAAACTCCATATCTTCCAATGGTAATCCATGTCGAGATACCACAGATAGGGCGTCACCTGTGTTTGCATGAGCATTCGAGTTAAACATGAAGGCTCTTGCATGTCCGCCTGTAGCAAACATAACCACCTTCGCATTGAAGATAGCCGGACTCATATCTCGTATGTCATAAGCCGCTACGCCATAAACTTTACCATCTTTATAGAGTAGATCTGCCATATACCACTCATCATACACCTCTATGCCTGCTCTATTGGCTTGTTCATATATTGTTTGAAGCAGGGTTAGACCTGTTCGATCTTTTGCGTAGCAAGCTCTAGGTTTCGATTGTCCCCCAAATGGCCTTACTGCGATATCGCCTTCTTTGTCTCTGGAGAATACCGCTCCCATATTTTCTGCCCATCTAATAGTTTCAGGAGCATTAGAGCACATCAGCTCTACACAGTCTTGGTCCGCTAAGTAGTCAGAG
>CAYWGB010000062.1:0-6537 GCA_964457825.1 uncultured Campylobacterales bacterium
CCATCAAAAGTAATGTCCGCATAAGCAATATCAGAGATGATATAAAAACGTTTCTTTTTGGCAAGAGCGACAAGTCTCTCGTAAAATTCCGGCGTCACAGTTGCAGTGCTGGGATTATGTGGAAAATTTACTACCAAGAATTTGGCTTTAGGTATAGAGTTATCTAATGTCTCTTCTATATCTGCTAAAAATTTATCTTCATCTACTACAAATGTCTCCTCGTCAAAGATAAGTTTCATTTTCTCTACATTTGCGCCAGCAAGTATGAATGCTTGAGAGTGTATAGGGTAAGTCGGATCTGGAACTATGGCAACATCTCCAGGGTTAGAAATGGCCTGAACGAGATGCACATAGCCCTCTTTGCTCCCCATCGTAGCAACTATTTCTGTATCTGGATCGAGGTCTGCATTGTATTTACGTTTATACCAATTGGACATAGCAAGACGCAATTTATAGATACCTTTGCTTGCACTGTAGCCGTGCGTTTTTTCTCGTCTTGCTACTTCACATAGTTTGTCAACGATCGGCTCTGGAGTTGATGCGTCTGGATTGCCCATAGAAAAATCTATAATATCTGTACCCTCGCGTCGGAGCTGCATTTTGAGCTCATTTATTTCGGCAAACAGGTACTTTGGCAACCTATTTATCTTTGCAAACTGTATTTCGTCAAACATACTATTCTCCTATTACCACTCTGTACTTTGATTTAGTGCTTGAAACTCATCCTTTGTTAAAGGTGTAATTCTACCATTGGATATTTCATAGTATACAGATCCATTAATTTTGCCTGGCTTGGCGAGTTTGCCTCTCACGTAAAAGCTAAAGTTTCTATTTCCAGCAGCAAGTATGTAGCGTCGGCCACCACTTTTGAGTGCAAAATCTTCTCCTGCATTCAGCAATACTGAAACTTTCTTCATGGTTTTTAAATCTCTATATCCAACCCAAACTTTTCCTTTTGGATGAAAAACGACTTTTGTAGCCGTTGATTTTATTTTGACAGCAGGTACCTTTTTTTGTACCGGCTTATCAGGCTTTGGTGCCTCTTTTGGTTTTGATTGTAGTTTTGGTGCAGGCTCCTGCACAGCTGCTTTAAATTTATTTTCTTGCACTGGTTCATCAATCTGCTGCTTGGCAGGCTCTTGTGCAGGCATATCATCTGAATTTACCACTTTGTTTTGCGTCTCATCTGAAATATTAAACAGTTGTTCTTGCTTGCCCCTCTCACTATTGGCTGGTTTAGATTCTGCCTCAACAGTGGTGTTCGCATCTACTGGATCTGGCACAGATGGCATCGAATCAGCAGCGTTGATAATTTTGTCTATTGTTGGCGTTTCATCAGTTTTTGGCTCGCTAGAAGTCGCCTGCTCTTTCTTTTTCTTCTCTTCTGTCTGTGACTTTTCTTTTTGAATAATTTTTTCTTGTTCACGTTTTAACTCCGAGATAATCTTCTCTTCGTCTGTCATATTGTGCTCAGTGGCCGTACTGTTTTCTTCCGAAGATAATGATACTTTTGTATCTGGCTGCTCATTTTTTGATATTGAGTCTTTTACCTGCTTAGCAACAGAGTCCAATAGGCTGGTGCTATTCTCATCACTCTTAAATAGCGTCTTCATGCTCTCATCTCTGATAAAAAAGAACCAAGCAACAAATACTAAAACCAAAACAGGTATCATAAGTAACAATTTACTTAAAATGGTGCCACCCTTTTCGTCTGTTTCTACCCTCTGTATCACTTTGGCTGGGTCAAAGTTTAATGTTTCTGGAATATGCTCATACAATTCATTAAATTCATTTTTTAATGACACCAAATCAATTCTGTATTCTCTTTCCAGTATCGATATTAGTCCCATAGCCTTAACCCTAGGGATATTCTCAACATCTCTACTGATGAGTTGCTCTAGATTTCTAATGGAAATCATGGTCTGCTGATGTACACCGTCGTATCCGAATCTCTCAATAATTTCATTTAACTGCATAACCCATCCTATGTATTAAAATTGCTGCTGCCGCACTGACGTTTAGAGAGTCAAACTCTCGTTGCATTGCGATAGAGACTGTTCTGTCTAGCTTTTGTCTGGCTTTTTTCGATATACCCTTATCCTCACTGCCAAGTACCAAGGCACGCTTAAGAGGAAATTGAATACTCTCAACCGATAGACCCTCCATGGAAGCTCCAAAACACTGGAATCCAACCTGTGTGAGCTCATGCATAACATCAGATATGTTCTGTTGAAACACAAATGGCATATCTAGTAGCGCTCCAGCACTTGTTCTGATAATAGGTGCAAAATTTAATCTCTGAAGATTAGAAAATATTATGGCATCCACACCAAGTGAGTATGATGTCCTGACAATTGCACCTATATTGCCCGCATCTGTTAAGCCATCCAAGATTACCACAAAGTTATCATCTTTGATTTTGGCCAGTGAAACTGGCTTGATATCATCAATTTCTAGCAATATTCCTTGATGGTTGCCACCCTTACTCATGGCTTGTGCCCATCTGTTTTCTAGAAATTTGATACTATCTTTATGCTTATCGTACAAATCTTGTGGCAATATACCCTTCTTTGCTACATACACTACTTTTACACTGTCAGCATGTTTATAGAGTGCGTGAAGACAAACCTGTTTACCGTAAATTATCATAGAAGATTTTATCCAATTTTTACTTGATATCTGAAGAGTTGGAGCCTAAAAGTTCATTATACCACTCTTTTGTACTCTTGGTGCCCATTTTTGCTAAAAGTTTGGCTTTTACCTTGGGTGGAATGTCTAATGTTAAGATATCAGACTGTGATAGTATTGCCTCTTTTTGCGCCTTGGCTCGTATGACCACTACCCACTCACCTTTGATGCTTGAGTCATCTAGTTTTTGCAATATTTCGCTAACACTTCCACGATAATATCGTTGGTATTTTTTACTAATCTCTTTAACCAAAAAGAGCTCTCTCTGGGGATCTAGATTATTTATTTGAGAGAGTAGCTTCATGAGTCTATGAGGCGACTCATATAGCACTGTATCGTACTCATGATTCATGATTTTATTGAGAGCCGACGAACGTGCAGCTCCTTTGTGGGGCAAAAAAGTAAAAAATGTGAATTTGCCACTATCAAATCCCGAAGAGGCATAGGCTGTAGCTACCGCTGTGGGCCCAGGCAATACATCGTATGGTACATTATGCTCCTGAGCATAGGCTACAAGTAGTTGGCCAGGATCAGATATGGCTGGCATACCTGCATCACTAACATAGACGATCTCCTTGAGAGCTATTTCTGTCTCAAGCTCCTCTAGTCTATCTGAACCATTATGCTCATTGAAAGAGTAGAATTTAGCATCTGGATATACCATGTCAAAACGTTCACTAAGAAGTTTTAATAATTTTTTTGTCTGGCGTGTATCTTCACACAAAAATATCTCTGCTTTTTCAAAAATTCTCATAGCCCGAATAGTAATATCTTGGGGGTTTCCAATAGGAGTGGGTACGAATGTGATCATAAAGTGCCTTTAGGCGGCTGTAGAGACAGACACAATATCTGTCTAAAAAGTGAAAAGTCTTACGACAATTTATATTTGCTCTTAAATTTCTCTACTCTACCAGCAGCATCAACTATTTTTTCTGAACCGGTAAAAAATGGATGACATTCATTACAAATATCAACCGTACGCTCTGCCTCTGTTGATTTTGTCTCAAAAGTATTGCCGCATGCACATGTGATTTTGCAAGTTACTATCTCTGGGTGTATATCTTTTCTCATCTGTTATCCTTAAAAGTTTAATTATGGAGGCAACCAACCTCTCTAGCCATTGGCTCTTCATGTCTATATCGGACAAGGTTGCTGCAACAGTCTTGCTGAGACAGCTTTTAGGATGCGAATTATACCATAAAAATATTAACTTTAGTGACCAATTCAATGCAATGGAATAATTAGATTACAGCAATATGTTACTTGCTGCAGATACTGCTGCACTTTCACTCCTAAGGATAGAGTTGGTTGAAAAGCCTACGATCTTATCGTGTGAAAAAAGAGCTATTTCCTCTTTTGTTATCCCGCCTTCGCAACCTATCACGATAGTTTCTATACCAGCACTGCTTGTCAAATTATTTTGGCTAAAGTTCAGGAGAAAGCTTCTTGGATTAGCGCAAACAAACTCTTTAAGTGAGTTTGAATAGGCTATTTGCATCATTTCACTTCTACCACACTGCTGAGAGGAGTTAATGAGAATTTTTTCTACCCTGTTATTATCTAGCGTGAAGTTACCTTGGCTTCTCTCGCACATGATAAAGGTTATTTTTTCCACACCTATCTCGTTTAACATGGGTAGAGTTTTTTCGATACTTTTGGCATCTATAATACACCAACCAATGTGCAATTTTTTTTGAGGTTTAATCTCTAATATCTCAGATGAGACGAGAGAGAGCAAAGCTGTTTTCTTACTTATGGTATCTATAGCGTATTTGTAGATAATGTTATCTTTTAGATTTCTCACGCAGACTTCATCACCAAGCTTATGCCTGCGTACTTTTGTAATGTATCTATGTTCGGCATCAGATATCTCTATTTGAGTATCTCCAGCTTTGGCAAGGTATAAAAACTGCATTGCTAGAGCACAATCGCTACATAACTAACTATACCGAGCACAAATGCTTGCGCCATCAATATCTTAAAAGATAAAGAGAGTGCACTTTGCCCACTTAGCCATTTTTTGGAACTCTTAGAGCTTCTGTAACCCTCTAGGTATCCTAGAATTACTGCCCCAGCTATCATGATCCATAATGATGTATTAATAGCCCTACCACTAAACATAAAAGCCATTAATCCAGAAAATATCAAAGCTGACCAAATCATCCAAAATAAAAAATAACCTATTCTGGAAAAAAGCCTCATTTTGTCAAAGTTTGCTCTAAATAGATATGGTGCAAATGCGTTAAACAGTATAGCCAATAGCAGTGCCTCTGTGATATATCTATGATATATAATGATAAATGATGTCATTTGTCTCTCCGTAGTTTACTGGGAGAATTGTACTATGAATTTGTTAAGATGGAGTAAATTAAGGTGTTTGAGGATACGCAAGGAGACAATCGTCTCTTTGTGTATTGGATATTATTTAAGTGTTGAGATATACTCTGCAACAGCTTTGATGTCTGCATCGCTATAGCTAGCAACTTGACTTTTCATAAGTGCACCCATACCTTTAACATCTCTAGTACCAGCTTTATATTCAGCAATTTTTGTCTCAAGGTCAGCAGCTGATTGTCCAGCTATTATCTCTGATTTACCAAGAGCGGCAGTTTTACCATCAGTACCATGACAGCCAGCACATTTAGCAAATAATGCCTGACCGTCAGAACCTTCTGTAGCTGTGGCTGCAGCATCAGCTGCTGGTGCTACTGCTTCTTTGGCAGTATCGACAGTTTTTGTTGCTGCCTCTTTAGCTGCATCAACAGCTTTTGTTGCTGCCTCTTTTGCTGTATCTGTTGCAGTTGTTACTGCCTCTTTAGCTGCATCTTTTGCTGTATCTACAGCTTTTGTTGCTGCTTCTTTTGCTGTATCTGCAACCTCTTTTGCTGCATCTTTTGCAGCGTCTTTAGTAGCATCCATAGCATCAGTAGCTGCTCCCGTAACTGCATCAGTTACACTTGATGTAGCGCCCTCTTCACCTGATTTTTGACCACATCCTATAAATATCAAAGATGACGCTATAAGTGCGATTAGACTAAATTTTTTCATTTCGTTCCTTTTATGTTTTTATGGTTGATATTATACTGATTTATAGTTAAACTAAAATTGTTAACCTTTTTACACCTGCCGTGGCACAATCAATTGCTCAGATTTTAGTATTTTTTCCCATAACATAGGATCACTCCACTCATCTTTGACACGCTCTGAAAAGAGAATTTTAGATAGTGATATTTCGCCCATTAGCTTGCTCTTTGCATCATCCTCAAAGGCTTGTGCGTAGCCAGTTTGTGTCTCATGAACGATAATACTGTTGAGTTTAATATCTTGCTCTTTATTGTTCATCATACTAAGTTCTAAAACTTTTTGAATCATAAGGTAGATAACCCTGCTCAACTGTTCGGCAGATGGAGAGACCGGTAGCTCTACCCATCTATGACTATACTTTTTCATAGCATGCAAATAGCCTTCATCATCCCCACTCCACAATGTAATGCCGTGATCAAACGAGTCTATTAAATCCGCAATATATAGCTTCATCAGCCCAAAGTCATATATCATCTGCCCCTGATCAAGATAGTCAGATTCAAGCAGCACCTCAACTCTATATGAGTGCCCATGTATATTCTGACTGCACCTAAGCGTAGAACAATCTCTAACTATGTGTGCATTTTCAAACTTGAACTGTTTTCTAATTATCATAAGCTAGCTCCTATTTGAGAGTTATTTTATCTGATTTTAGCACAAGAGTATTAATCTGCTTGCTTTTGCCTGTGTAAATTGTAAAATTATACCCCTTGAGTAGTATCAAATACTCTAATATGCAACCTATCACTATACCTAAAGTTATGT
>CAYWGB010000063.1:0-6312 GCA_964457825.1 uncultured Campylobacterales bacterium
TCTATAGCTCTTTTAAATCAATAAATACAATCTCTTCACCTCTGGCCACACCTACCTTTTTGTCACAAGCCAAAGATGGCAAAGAGACATAGCTACCTATCACTTCATTTTGATGAAAATGCCCCTCTATAACCATATCAGCAAGCGTGTAATTTTTGTATATATTGGCAACTTTCTGCTCAAATTCATCTACTTTATTGCATATCTCTTTTATCTTCAGTCTACTGTTGATTTTATCTATAATCAGATTTTCAAAAATCGATAATATTTTATGAGTTTTTGGATTTCGAACAACCCTTGTCATTATATCGTAGCTCTTAGTGGTCTCAAATCTATCACCATGAGAAAGACCGACCCTAAGATTGCCAAGCTGCATATATACAGGCTGAACACCTATATTGTATATGTTAGCATCTACAAACATATCCCTGAGGCAAAAATCATGATTACCTTCGAAATAAAATAGATCAATTTTTTTACTAATCGCTACAATAAGTTTAATCAACTCACTATTCGGTACATATGTTCGCTTGACATTTCCTATCAGCAAATCAAAAATATCACCCATTAAAAACAGCTGTTTTGTCTCAATCTCGCCATTATTAATTTTGTGCATCAAGCGTAGCAAATCATATCCGTGATGAGGATAGTGCGCGTCTGCTACAAATATGGCTCCCTCTTCTATTTTTGTTAAATTCACAACATCTCCTTATGGTACATATGCCATAGTAGGTATACCCATACCTTCGCTATATCCTGACATCAGATTCGCCGCCACCAACGCTTGAGAGCTGGCTCCTCGCAACAAATTGTCAATTGCAGAACTGACAAACAGAGCATTCCCGCTTCGTTTGGCATATATATCACAAAAGTGAGTACCAAGACAACTTTTTATATCTACAGGATTCTCTCTGATACGAATAAATGGATCATCTTTGTATCGCTCTTTAAGTATGGCTATAGGATCTATATCCTCAGTAAGTGTTCCATATATACTAACAAGTTCACCTCTGGTTGCAGGAATTAGATGTGGGACAAAATTAACATTTACCTGCACACCTTCTATTATTTCAATTTTCTCTGCTATCTCAGGAGAGTGTCGATGCGACAGAGGATTATAGGAGAAGATATTATCATTTACATTAACATAATGTGTAGTATCACTGAGTTTTTTTCCAGCCCCACTGACGCCAGATTTTGCATCCACAAACATAGGGGCACTACTGTCAAGATACTTCGTAAAAGGCAGGATACCTAGAAGGGTTGCTGTAGGATAGCACCCTGGACCAGCTGCTAAATTCGTATTTTTTAGCTCTTCTCTATAATACTCCACAAGAGCATAAACTGCATTTTTACTATTATCCTTATCGGTGTGCTTGCAATAGTACTCTTCATATGTATCAATCTCCAGTCTATAATCAGCCGATAGATCCACCACCTTAACTCCAAGCCTCAATAGTCCCTTGGCAAATCCCATAGACGTCTTGTGTGGTAAAGCTAAAAAAACCAAATCACAATGTCTTGCTACATCATCAACATCAGCCTTAACCACATCCATAGATATGATATCCTTTAGTGATGGATGCAGACTCTCTACTGATATATCGCCTTCGCTAGTCGCTACATACCTCAAATCAAATCCGCTATGCATCACTAGCATTTTAATTAGCTCAAGACCTGTGTATCCACTGGCCCCTACTATTCCTACTCTTATCATTTGGCTCTCCTGCCTTGTACTCAATCTAGGATAATCTCTTTGTATCCTATCTCTTCTATATCAAATTTCTTCACACCAGTAGGCAAAGATAGCTCTATCTCATCACCCTCTTCCTTGCCCAACATAGCTTTTGCCATAGGTGAATAGAATGAAATTCTACCCTTTTGAGGATTACTCTCTTGGCCACCTACGATTGTATACTCAATCTCTTTATCATCAGCTTGATCGACCAATAAAACAGTAGAACCAAAACTGATACGGTCATGAGTGGACCTAGACGGGTCGATCACTTGCGCTCTACTAACCAAATCTGTTAGCTCGATTATTCTGGCCTCCATCATGCCTTGCTTATCTTTTGCAGCATGGTACTCTGCATTCTCTTTCAAATCGCCCAGCTCTCTAGCAGTGTCTATTATCTGAGCGATTTTTCCTCTCTCTTCACTTTTGAGATACTCCAGCTCTTTTGTCAGTGCTGAATATGTCTCTTGTAGCATAGGTTCTTTTTGCATAATACACTCCAGATTTCAGTATGGGATTTATCCATAATTATACAAAATTATAGCTATAATAGGAGTAAAATATCATGGAGATTGCACAATATGCATATTCTGCTTACCAACGATGATGGATTTGAGTCCATAGGGTTAATAGCTTTAGCCGATACCCTTAGTGAAATTGCAAAAGTCACTATAGTAGCACCAACGATGGAAAAATCTGCCTCAGGTCACTCTTTGACCCTCACTAGACCGTTGCACTTTGTAGAGATCAAAGAAAACTTCTATCGACTCGATGATGGAACGCCCAGTGATTGTGTATTTTTGGCACTAAATAAACTCTTTTCGAATGATAATTACCCAGACTTGGTAATTTCTGGCATAAATAGGGGTGCCAACATGGGAGAGGATATTACATACTCAGGTACAGTCGCTGCCGCTATGGAATCGGTACTCCAGGGTATCCCAGCCATAGCCATATCACAAGTATGCGATGATATGTGTCAAAATATTGACTCACTTGGCTATGAGCTAGCCTGCCAAAGCCTAAAAGAACTCGTCCTAAAGATAGAGGCTGACTCTTTCCCGTTACCTCCAAGAAGGCTTTTAAACGTCAATATACCTCCTGTACTACCAAATCAATGTAATGGATACAAAATTACCAGGGCAGGCAATAGAATCTATGGTAATAATGCTCAAGTCCATCACAACCCTAGAGGCAAAGAGTACTATTGGATAGGACTTCCTCGACTAGACTGGCTAGATACCTCTGGAGAGACCACAGATTTTGAAGCAGTTAATGAAAACTACATATCCATAACACCTATACATTTAGACATGACAAGTTACGACGACATAGGCTCCCTTAAAAAATGGATATGAGATTTAATCGCTGCCTTCAACTCTTTGGGGAGGATAATTTCACAAAGATTCAACAAGCGAATATAATCATCTTGGGTATAGGCGGTGTAGGTGGCTACGCTCTGGACTGCCTCTATCGCACTGGTGTCAAAAATCTAACTATTGTCGACTATGACACATACGACATCACAAATCAAAACAGGCAAATAGGTTCTGAACAGATAGGCTCCATAAAAACTGAAACTCTCAAATCACTATATCCAACCATCCAAACAATAGAGGCGAAAATGGATATTGAGTGGATAGAGAACTTTGATTTTTCACCTTATGACCTCATAATAGATGCCGCTGATACCACTAGAGTCAAGATTGAGCTCGCCAAAAAAGAGTATAAAAAACTTATCATGTCATTAGGATCTGCCAAACGATTCGATACCTCCAAAATAGAGGTCTCCTCTATCTGGAAATCTCACGGGGACGCACTAGGGCGTAAAATCAGAAACGAACTCAAAAAAGCAAGATTCAATAAAAATTTCACAGTAGTATTTTCTCCCGAACAACCATCATGCAAAGAGAAGGGCTCATTTGTAGGAGTAACCGGAGCATTTGGACTTACGATATGCTCCGAAGCTATTAAGAAAATTCTAGCTACCTAAAATAGATACTCTACTGTGTATATTTACCTTGTTTGGTCTGCTGTGCATCCATTAACTCAATTTCTCTTGCACCAGTAATGGCAATCTCCGGATCCAATGCGTAATCCAAACTCAAATCCCTATCATCATAATTTACTGAATTCAAAATGATCTTCAATGCCTCTAGTCTGGCTCTTTGTTTATCATTTGATCGAATTATCATCCATGGAGCATTATGTCTATGTGTACGCTTGATCATGTCATACTTTGTATTTGTAAAATCATCCCATCGCTCTTGAGCCTGCATATCTATCTCGCTCAGCTTCCACTGTCTAAGAGGGTCAGTTTTTCGCCTCTCAAATCTTCTTGCTTGCTCTTTCTTCGTGACAGAAAAGTATAGTTTTATCAAAATAATACCTTGTGATGTCATATCCTTTTCCAGATTACCAACACCGTTCATAAAATCCTCATACTCTTTTTGCGTACAAAAACCAAAAACATGCTCCACCATAGCCCTATTGTACCAACTCCTATCAAACAGTACAATCTCACCACCTCTAGGAAACTGCTCAATATACTTCTGGTAAAACCACTGTGTTTTTTGCTCTTCAGTTGGCTTACCAAGCGCAACTACTCGATAATGCTTCTCATTCATGTACCGAGTCACCCTGCGTATCGTACCACCTTTACCAGCAGCATCTCTTCCCTCAAAAAGAATGATAATCTTCTTATTTGTCTCTTCTAAGTATTTTTGTAATTTCAACAACTCTGCCTGATAAGGCTTGAGTTCTTGGTCTTGCAATCTTCTCGTGATAGCTTTTTTTACAAATTTACTATGTTGTCTACTAGTATTGTTTTTATATGATGAAACCAGTTCATCCAAAGTGACCTCTTTGCCATCTATATCAAATACCATCTGTCTCTTTTTCAATCATATCCCCTTTATTACCTCTGTCAATAAGACATACACACTACTGCAATTTATCGATAAAATATAACATATTACATAAGAGTGGCGAGAAGGTGAGGGAATCGAACCCTCCTAGAGACAGTCAACTGCCCCAGCAACGGGGTTGAAGCCCGCGGTGCCCACCAGGTACACATACCTTCCAATTGAACTTGAGTGTATTGAGATTATATCAAACTATCTATCTATTTGACTTTATGGAGTAGCGATATCGTAGAGTGCTTTTACTTTTTTTGCCTTAACCGAAGAACCATTATCATCATATTCCATACTGTGACCAACTACACTATTTTTACCATCTAGTATGGTGAAATTATTTTCAAAATTCAAAAGATCTCTCTTCTTATAAACTATGGCCTTGTCACCTTTATAGACAGCACCATCACTCCTAATAGCTACGACATCTCTCCTTGCCGTATAGATACCATTCTTTTCTCTGGCAAATTTAGATACCAGTTTTATTTTATCTGATCTGTAATCAAAACCATCAAAATCCACTCTCTCTTTATACTGTCTAGCTTTTTTTGATATCACAATACGCTTGGACTGATTGATATCTATTTCCGTATACACTGGATTGCTTATCTCTGCCAATACTCTCTTTTTTTTGTAACCCATCTCAGTACTGCTACTCTCTTTTTCACTCAAAAGCAAAGCAAACGAAACTATAGATACCAATAATATAACTTCTAGTTTCGTGACCATAAGTTTTTCATCTCTTGAGCTAATCCCTCTTGCTCTATAAGGAGATCTATCATCTCTCGCACAGCACCGTCACCACCTCTACTATATAGTTTATCTGTTGCAATCTCTCTGATCTCTTTAGCTGCGTCCAGAGGAGCAAAAGCCCTTTCAACACTATTGAGCATATCATAATCGTTCCAATCATCACCAATTGCTGCGACTTGTGCATAACCTATTCCAAGACTATCAACTATCTCTTTTAGTTGTGCCCTTTTATTTTTGACTCCTTGATAGCAATGCACAATACCCAGTTCTTCTGCTCGCCTCTGCACTATATTGGACTCTCGGCCAGTAATGATCGCAACATGCTTACCAAGTTTAATCCAGCTAGCTATACCGAGCCCATCCTTGACATTAAATGATTTATATTCCACCCCTCTGATATCATATATAATCCTCCCATCGGTCATGGTTCCATCCACATCCAAGACTATCAGCTCTATACTCATAACTGCCCTTTTGTACTGGGTATTCCAGCTCTACTGTTTGGGGTAACAGCTCGTCTTAGTGACAAAGCAAATGCTTTAAATGTAGCCTCGATAATATGATGTTTGTTTTTTCCTCTATTATATATCAGATGAAGTGTCAAGGGCATATTGCCACTGATGGCCCTAAAAAACTCTTCGACAAGCTCCACATCAAACTCACCCACCTTGCCTCCTATTGGCATATCATAGACCAAAAATCCACGGTTACTCAAGTCCATATCACAACTAACACTTGCCTCGTCCATAACGACTGTTCCGTTACCGTATCGTTCTATATTCTCCACAGGGTAGATAGCCTCTGCTAAAGCTTTACCAATCACAATACCTATATCCTCCACAGTATGATGTGCATCTATATGTAGATCACCATCACATTTGACATCGAGATCTATGTGCGCATGCTTAG
>CAYWGB010000064.1:0-6202 GCA_964457825.1 uncultured Campylobacterales bacterium
TTAGTAGTAATTTTTTCATTTTGTTTCCTTTAGTATTGTATTGGTTTGTTTAGTATCATATCATTGGCAGATGGTGCATCATCTATCTGATTATTATCAGATGATACATCTGTTGCACTGCTGCTTCCCAAGTCCATCCCCTGCTCTAGCGTGCCTATCTGCTCGGGTGTCATCTCTGACGGTTCCGAGGCTGGAGCACCCTCTTGGACTTCACTCGTCATCTTTTCTGGATCTTCATTCATATATTCATATACTACCCTCTCTTGGTTTTGATTTGTAGGTGTTTGGATATTCATATCAGCATCAAGCTGTGCCATCTCCTCTGGTGTTAGAGGTTTTTGATTGGCTATCCCTTCACTCTTTTGAGCATTTTTTATCATCTTCTCAAGATCTTCATCCACATAAGCATCTGAATCATTCACGCTACTTGGAGCAGGAGCCATGCTTGCCTCTTGCTCAGGCATGTTCTCTTTTTCTTGCATCTTTGAGGCTTGCATTATCGGCTTTTGTGCCATCTGATCAGATCGCTCTTTTACCGACTCGTCTGTTCGTGTTCTGCTGCCTGTGCCGAGATTGATTACTGGTCGCTTTATCTCTTTTGATGCAGAGGTTTTGAGACTATTGTTGGTATCTGGTTGAGATACCACCCTGTTTGCATCTTTGTGCATATACAAATATGCCAACGCAAGACTCGCTGCAAATACCGTAACTAAAATTACTATTTTCTTCATTGCTTATACCTCGTGTCTATTTTGGATTATCAAACCGCAACCGGAACTTTAGCAAAGAACTCCTTAGGATTATCACGATTCAATATTTTAATATTAAAAAATAAGTAATTATTTATAATATATATTTTTGAAAATATCATGTTTTTATATAAAAAATTATTAATACAAATTTACTCTTATATGAAATTGATTATCTGTATTATCTTAATATATTAATATATATTTACTATTTTCTTAAAGATAAATACCCATAAATACCTAAAATGCGTACTCTGAGCACTGTTGCGTATCTAGCAGCGAGAGAGATGTTAAATCAAAAAAAATACTCATCACCTGTCGCAGAATATTATTTTTTTAAAATTTTTGCTATTTTACACATATGGAGATCAAAACAACATAGATTGGCTGCTTTGACACAAGCATAGCATTTGCAAACAAGATCCTATTGCCTGATACATCTTTTGTAATGTTTCAACTTGTGATATAAAGTACCTACGTTTTGAATCTTCACGACACAATGCACAACAACTTAAGCTAGCTTCATGATCTCTATTGTGTTATTCGAGATTCTCTCCTCTCCTAGGTACACGATAACAGCTTGGGTCTTTTTGCCAGTAATCTTCTCTATAGCTTTTTTGTAATAGCCTACTTGCTCTTTGTGCTTATAGGCAAACTTTTGAGAACTCTTATAATCCACCACCACACAGTAGTCATCAAACTCCAGCAGCAAATCTATCTGCTTGAGTTCTCCATCGAAACTTACTGACTGTTCTTTGGTTACCTTGGCACCCAAGACCAGTTGTGCAAATGTCTCATCTTGCACCAATGCATTTACGCGCTGGCATATCTGCGCTAATGCTTTCTGTGACAAAACATGGGCATACCTGTTTTGCACAGATATCATCGCACCATCAATACTCTCTTTATCGAAACTCTCTAGCATCTCCAAGGCATAATGCATAGCAGTTCCAAACAAAACAGCATCAAAATCTATCTCTCCCTCTTCGTGAACCACTTTGCTATCTTGCAAGCCATAGTGCGAGAGAGTCACCTCTCTACTCTCACCCTCTTCGCAGCTCGCCTTTTTAGTATCATCCTTTTCCAATCTCCCCAACTTCATCACAGATACCCCAAGGGCATCAAACCAAGAGCTTTTCTCTTTTCGTACCACAATCATGCCATTTACTGCCCTAGTCATCGCCACATAGAGCACATTTAGGTGATCTTTTTCTGATAATACTCTTTGATTCTGCCTCGCTGTTTCATAATCATCATCAAAATTCTCTCTACCACTCATACGATAAAATATACGCCTAATTGCCAACTCATCACTGTACTCGTATATCAAGGCGCTTCTATCGGAGTTTGGCCTAGTCATCTTGTCCAGCAGTATCACATACTCAAACTCCAGCCCCTTAGAGCCATGCACAGTCATAATCTTGGCTCCATGTATTGACTTGGATGCCACGGGAATATCTGACTGCTTAAACTCATCCAGAAACACAGATACATCACTAAACGATGATGCAAACTCCAGCAACTTCAGCACATTTGCATCATTATCAAAATATCCATACTCCCTTACTAGCCTGTCAATCACCACTAACGGTGTCATAGTCGGACTAAACCAGCCACTATCAAGCTCGATATCATCTCCAATGAGCTCCATCATTGCCATGGCATCTATAGGTGCGCCAAAATATAGATACTCAACCATTGATACCAAAGATGCTACCTTGGGCACAAACTTTAGTGAGCTTGATGTCATCAACTGTGTTGGTATACTATTTTGCTCGCACACTTCCTGTAGACTCTGTCCATCTTTGTTGGTACTAACCAAAAATGCTATATCATCGATGCTAATGCCAAAGTCAAGCAATCTTTTTACCTGCACTAATGCCTCATCAAGTAGCTCATCACTCTGTACTACCTCGACATATCCATCTTTTGCATCAATCCTACTCTTTTGAGCTACATACCCATACATAGCTGGTTCAAACCACCTGTTTACCTGTTCGACTAGATTCTTGGTGCTTCTATAGTTTGTATCCATAGGCATTATCTCTACACCATACTCGTTAGCAACCTTATCAAACAGCTCCTCTACCCCACCTCTAAAACGATACAATGACTGTTTTGTATCGCCTACGTAAAAAAAGCTCTTAAACTCACTCTGCCCCAAACCAGAAAAAATCTCATCCACCATGGGCTTGAGCAACAAAAACTGTAGAGTTGACGTATCCTGGAACTCATCGAGCAAAATATGTTTAAATTTACTATCAAGCTTGAAATATAAAAATTCCCTACTGATCCCCTCATAGAGCAATCTGTATGTGAAATAGTTCAAATCATCAAAACTCAAGCTTCCCAAGCTCTTTGCACTAGAGATAGTCGCATTTTTGAAATAGTCATAAATCTCAAAAAAATTATGCAATACTCTAGCCTCTCTTGCCTTGCTCCAATGAGCAAGTAGCCCTTTGAGCTCAAAATATAGCTCATCTATACGAGGTTCTACCTCGATGTATTTCTTATAGTTTCTATGCTCTAGCAAACTTCTCTTGCTGAAAACAGATTTCGAAAATAATGCAGTCACGGTCATGGGAGCAAAATTACCTATAGCACTTTTCGATGCTCCAGCACGCTCTACTAACACACGTAACTCCTCTCTACACTCATCTATGCGGCTCTCGATTGACTCCAAGACAGCCAATTCATGCTCTGGCTCTGGTAACAGTGGGTCAGATCTATAAAAATTTTGCAAATAATCAAATATCTTTTCAAATCGCTTATCTTCGATATCTATAGCCAGTTCTACTAAACTAGACAACATCCCAGCACTACGTACCTGCTCCAAAAACTCCTCTTCTATCTGTGAATCATCTTGTATCTTGACAACAAAATCAGGCTCAAGACCAAGCTCCAACGAAGCACTTCGCAACACAGAGGCAAAAAAGCTATCTAGCGTCACAATATAGCTACTCCCTGACAAAAACCTAGCCAGTACTTCGGGTTGCTTACTCAACATCTCCTTCTTGCTATAGCCAGTCACTCTCATAACTTCATGCAAGAAGAGTACATTGTTGTGTAATTCACGCAAAGAATCCACAACTCTTTGACGCATCTCGGCAGCAGCTTTGTTGGTAAAAGTAGCAGCGAGTATACTAGAGGGCATCTCACCCATAAATAGCAATGATACATACCGAACCGACAAAGCAAATGTCTTGCCACTACCCGCCGAAGCCGAGTACGCTAAAAAAGGTTGAAAATTAGGATGTTTGTTCATGTTGCTCCATTATGCTTTCGACAATAACATCTATTTTGCTATTTTTACTTATATAAGCGGAGCTTAAATTGTGATGATTTACCAATGCTTCTCCAAGCTCTGTCTTTTCTACTATTTTAATATTCTTAATTGAATCAAATATCTCTCTTTGGTTGTAATAATGCTTACCTGTTATGATCTTACATCCAAATCCTGCTGGCTCTGCGGCATTATGTCCACCCACTGGCACAAAAGCACCACCAAGTATAACTATATCACTGACAGCATAAATATTCACAAGCTCTCCTAGTAAATCGACCAAAATAATATCGCTATTAAACGCTTTGCTCTTGGAGTATCTGTGAGAGGTTAGTTGATTATCTCTAGAGATATCATCTATTAAAGCGGCAACATGATCAAATCTCTCAGGATGCCTAGGTACCATTACGAGCATAGCAGTAGGTTCACTTTTTTTTAGCTCCATAAACGCACTCAATATGATATCCTCTTCCCCGTCGTGTGTGCTTGCTGCACAGATCAGCAACACATCGGGCTTCACCAATAAATCAGTTACCAAACCAGAGGCATAAAGCTTAATGTTCCCAGCCACTTTTATATTCTTGGCTCCAAGAGTACCTAGACGCTTTTTATCCAATTCTGACTGCGCGTAAACTTCATCTATATTTTTAAAAACTTGCTTATAAATCCATGAGAAATGTCTATATCTTTCAAATGATTTGTCGCTAAGTCGAGCATTAACAAGAATAGTTTTTGCACCCTTGCGTTTCGACAAAAAGAATAGCAAATACCACAATTCGGCCTCCATAACAACCAAAACTCTTTGAGGTCGTATCCATTGCAGTAGTAGTGGCTCAAAGGGCAAATATCTACTCTGCTCACTATAGTCGTTTATTATGCTAAAACCTGTACTGGTTGAGGCGGTCATTCTCAAAAGTTGATCTGGCAATCGGTCCAGTATTGGCTTAATCGATTTTGCTTCGCCTAAACTGCATACATGAAACCAAATTCCATCTGGTTTTAATGGGGGGTTTTTATGTAGCAAAAATCTTGCCGGAAGCGATTCTTTATATTTTGCACTAAACAGGCTCAGCACCAAAACGAAAGGTAAAAATATAATATAAATGATAAAGGCAAAAAGAGAGTAGGAGAGAAAAAAGATTTTATTCATGCCCAAAAAGAGGCTTATGCCTCAGTATTTACCTCTTCGTTATCAAGGTAAATAATTCTAGCACAATGAGGACAACAAACTATTTCGTCGCCTCTTATAGCATCGGAATATGCTTTGTCATTTATTTTCATATAGCAACCATAGCAAGCTTGGTTTTTCACAGGAACAACAGCAGTATTATGAGCCCATTTTCTAATTTTTTCGTATAGTTCCAAAATCTTTTGATCTGAAGAGGCTGTTGCTTTTTCTCGTTCTTTATAGAGTGCTGTTTTCTCTTTTTCTATCTCTTCGAATTTAGACTTTGCAGCTTCTGATGCCGACTCAATTTCAGCCTCTAGCTCTTCAACCTCCTTCACGGTTTGCGATAATTCATTCTCTTTAACTTCTGCTACTTTAGAGAGTCTCTCTATCTCTTCATTGGCATATGTTAATTTCTCTTTAGCGAGCTCTTCTTCTAGCGATAACGCTTTCATCTCTTTTTCGTTTGTTATATCTTTATTTTTTTTCTGAATAGAGACAAGCTGCTCATTAAGAGCTGAAATCTGCTCTTCATACGAACTAATCTTTGCTTTGCTATCATCTACAGATGCTTGAAGCTCTTGCGTTTTAGCTGTAGCGCTATCTACTTTAGCTTTAATCTTATCTAGGCCTTGCTGTATTGCTTCCATTTTTGGTCTAAAGCTATCTATCTCTTGGTCTATTTTTGATAATTCCACTAGCTCTTTTAGGTACTTATTCAATCTCTATTCCTTTGGTTTATTGTAATTATTTAAATCTCGGTAGTAAATGGGTTAATTGATTGCATAATTATAGCCGAAATCCCTAAATCTTTCAACTCTCTTTGCATAATCTCACCAAAATATCTCTCACTCTCATAATGTCCAATGTCAATCATCATCAAATCTTCACTCATCGCTTTCATCGCATCATGGTATTTAATGTCGCCTGTCAAAAAACAATCTGCCTCTACCTCATCTATCAGTGAAGCCCCTGCTCCCGTACAAAGTGCTATAGATGTGA
>CAYWGB010000065.1:0-6149 GCA_964457825.1 uncultured Campylobacterales bacterium
CAAAATCCAATTAGCAACCAAGAACAGACACCCACTCCTTCCCAGCCGATAAACAGACCCAAAAAGTTGTCACTCATCACAAGTATAAGCATCGAAAATACAAATGCAGATAGATATGAGAAGAATCTATTAAAAGCCCTATCGTGATCCATATATCCTATGGAATATATATGTACAATTGTAGAGACTAATGTTACAACAACCATCATAGTAACAGAAACAGGATCTACTAAAAAGCCAAATGGTATACTCATATCTCCTGCTACTATCCAATCCATCATTTTGACATGATAACTCTCTCCGCCTATCACTCTATATGCAAGAGTAACAGAACTCAAAAAAGATATAAACAATAGTACTGAGCTTACACCACCCGTAATAAGATTTTTCTTCTTCATTCCAAAGAGAGCAGAAAAAAGTGATCCGACTAACGGAGCAAAAAGTGCTATATATATTAATTTTTCCATTTCTACCCCTTCATTTCTGTTAGATTATCGAGATCGAGTGTACCATACTTTCTGTATAGTACAATTAGCAAACCTAGTCCAACCGCCACTTCACTCGCTGCCACTGCAATGATAAAAAATGCAAACATCTGTCCACTCAAATCATTGTAGTGAGCTGATATTGCCGCAAATGCTATATTTGCAGCATTGAGCATAATCTCTGTAGCAAAGAACAACATCAAGAGATTTTTTCTTCTAACTACTCCTATCAAGCCTATGGAAAATACTATCACCGAAAGTATCAAATAATGGTTCAGTCCTATTGTCATAGTAGGCCTCCTTCTTCTTCTGTATCAAGATTATCTCGACCCATATTTTTACTAGCAAGTATGATGCCAGCAATCATCGCAACAAGTAACATAATCGCAGCTACTTCAAACGGGATGAGATAGACTGTAAAAAGTACAATACCCACAGATTGAGGGTTGGTAGCACCATCTACAGGTGGATATAATCCATGCTCTCCTGCACCAATAATTGGTGCACTAAATATCACAACCAACAGAGCTGCAATCACACCACCGAGTATAAACACAGTTGCAGGACTCTTGATTTTTTCTTTGATATCATCTGTAACATCGAAAAACATCATTGCAAATGAATACAGTGCCATAACGGCCCCCACATACACAATCAATTGCACAGCACCGAGAAAGTCTGCCCCCAACATAAAAAATAGTCCCGATATTAACACCATGGCCGCTGCCAAGGAAGTCATAGCATAGAGGACATTATTACTTATAACAGTTACCAAAAACAGTAGTGTTATAAGTACAGCAAAGAAATAAAAAGCAAAAGTTATCATCTATACTCCTTTAATACGCAAGTGGCGTTTTTTTGATATTTTCATCAGCATTTGGAGAGACCGCACCGAAGCCATCAAACTCTTTTTGACTCTTCAGCTTATCTATTGGTGTCAACATATCTTCAAACAGTGAAAAACTTGCTCTTTGCTCACTGGCTGTTTCATACCTGCCTCCGTGAACAATTGCAAGCTCTGGGCAGACTTCTGCACAATATCCACAGAATATACATCTCCCGAAGTTAATAGTATATTCACTAACCTCTTTTCTGTGATTCTCATCATATCTGGTATCCATAGTAATACAGTTAGATATACAAATTTTCTCGCACAATCCACATCCGATACATCTATAATTGCCACTCTCTAATAGTCTCAACATATCATGTATTGCTCTATAACGAGTAGATATTGGCAACTTCTCCATCGGATACTTCAGTGTAGCAGATTCTCCTCGGAAGAGTGCTTGTATCATGATCTTAAATGTGACCGCTAGACCCTTTATCAAATCAAGCTTCCCTGATCTACTTATCACCTGCTTGGCTCTACCTACTCCACTTTGTGGTGTTGCAGGAATATCCAGCATCTTATAGTTTTGAACACCTACGTTTCTGTCTTTAAATTGTTCTAAGCCCATACTATCTCCTTTATGCCATCATTGTCATCACTAGACCAGTGACTACCACATTTACAACTGCCAACGGCATCAACACTTTCCAAAATACCCACATAAGTTGATCTGGTCTTATATGTGGCCATGATGCTCTGACCCAAAGCATAAAGAAGAAAAAGAAGAAAACCTTTAAAAACATCATAATCCATCCTGGCACAAAAAAGAAATCATTGTACCCACCACAGAAAATCACAGAAACAAGTATCGAAATAGTAATCATATTGGTATATTCACCGACGAAGAATAGCCCCCATCTAAGGCCACTATACTCAGTAACATATCCCGATACTATCTCAGCCTCATGCTCTAGCAAGTCAAATGGAGTACGGTTTGTCTCGGCGAAACCAGCCATTAAAAATAGTAAGAATGCAACAGGCTGATAGACTAAGAGCCAAACTCCATTATCTGCTTGATAGTCATTAAAATCATATAGCGATAAAGATCCAACTATCATAATCGGAGCCAACAGGGATAGACCAGTCACAACTTCATAGCTCAAAAATTGAACAGCTGTTCTGGCTGAACCCAAGATACCCCATTTATTATATTGAGACATTCCTGCCACCAAAGGACCATACAATCCCGCTGCCATCACACCTAGTATAAATAAGATACCAATATTGATATCAGATGCCATAGATGGTACAAATGTGCCACCAAGTAGCGGAATCCATTCAGGAATCGTAAAATCAGGAAAAACTGGCACAGCTGCCAATGCAATAAATGCTGTTGCCGCAGTAATTACAGGCGCTATAGAAAACATAAACTTATTAGACCATTGTGGTATAAAATCCTCTTTCGTAAAAAGTTTGATACCATCAGCTGCTACTTGAAGTAGTCCAAACGGCCCCACATGATCTGGACCTAGTCTTCTCTGCATCCATCCTAATACTTTCCGCTCCACATATGTGCCAAGTCCGGCCAATGCGGATATTATTGCCAATATAATTATGGTTTTTATAATAATACCCAATGCAGTTATATCTACTATTGTTTCCATGCTATACCTCTCTTATTGTTACTGTTTTATATCGTCGATCGCCGAATAGAGTGTAGACCTCTTTGTTGCTGATAAAATCTGGAACTTTTACTATGTTCCCACTCATTTTGTCATCCACTATGACATCTAGTTCCAGACTGCCATTGTCAAACTCCACGATAACTTTTTCGCCCAGTGTAGTTGCTCTTTGTGGGCTGACATATAAGCCGAATTTTTCAAAGATTTGGTGGGACTTATTTGTAAAGTCGTTAAACTGTCTAGGAGGATTACATCTGCATGCTATATCGCCATCTAGCGTATTTTCACTAAAGTCTTCAATCTCAAGATCGCCAGAAGATGAAGTGGTGACTTCCAGCTCATATCCTATATTATTGCTGCCGTCATTGCCATAGTCACACCTTAAAGTATCAAACTTGACCTCTCTGTACCCCTTGGCAACCGGCAATAACTCTGTCCAGTCTATAGTCTCTTGAGGTGAACTTATAATCTCACTTACCAAATCGTTTAGTTCATATCCACCATACTCCAACGCTGCATTAGTAGGAACAACTTTTTTTGCAATATTTGTCAGCGTACCCTCTTGCTGATTTAGCGCTGGCATATCCAAGTCTCCATCACCTAATGCTGAGAGTCTAAAGTCACCTGGTTCATTATAGCCTACTACTCTACCTTCGATCTCGTCATCTAAATCACATATTAAAGCAACACCAAGGGCATTGGATTTTGGAGGCACAATAACAACATCCATATCACACGCACTTTCTACCAATGCGACTAACTTGGCTAGGTTTTCTGCTCTTTCGTGGTAGTAAAAATCCTCACCAACAATCAAGGCAAACTTCTCTTTTTTCTTCATCATTTTCTCTAGTGATGTCTGGAACTCTTCTGGATTTGCACCCAACAAACTTACCAGAGCCGACGTGTCAGATGCGACTTCTTTGATATTTTGCGGCATTTTTTCAGCATCACCAAATAAACCAAGCAAAAGGTAAAGAACTGCTTCACCTAGTCCAGCTTTATGCTCAATAGCCATTACGTTTTTACCAAATGACTCGATAAGTGTGTCGCCTATTGGATGAAAATATAAGCCTGCACCTTTATTCATCTTTTGTATATTATTAAAGGCATATTTACTACCAGGAGCATCATTCCGCAATGCACAGCCGGCAGATATAACAAAATCTGTCTTCTTTAAAATCAAATCAGGATTACCGCTATACAAGGACTTTCCAGAAGCCTCTTTATAGACTTTTAAAAATTTCTGATATGCTCTCACTTCAGGATTATAAAGCTTGATACCCAGCTCCTCTTTAAGTTTCTGTAGCATCAATGCCTCTTCATTAGTAATTAAAGAGTTGAATCTAATAGTTCCGGCATTTTTAATCTCATCAATAGCATTCAAGAATGCTTTTTCATCTTTTTGCACTCCTCTATTTTCAAAATCATAGCCAAATCTAGCAGAACCATCCAAAGAGACAAAGTTCCATTCATTCGTAACTCTGTAGATTTTCTCTTCTCTGCTACTTATTGATATAGGTTTCGTTTCATAGTAGATCGCAAACCCATCACTAGAGTGTGCAGCAGTTGCCGGTATTCGCTTTAAATCCCAAGCATTTGATGTATACTGGAAGTCTCTGCTAACCAATGCACCAACTGGACAAACAGCTATACACTCTCCACAATCGCTACAGTTTGTATGATCCGTACCATTGCTTGGAACAATTACTGATTTTTGTAACTTATTCCACATAGCATATGCATCTTTAGGCATACTTGCTTTGGCATCTTTGCTGAGCTTCTCGCCACCTCTTGGCCCTGTGGTAATCGCAGCATCACCTATCATGTCTTTGCACACTGTTGTACATCTCTCGCAAACGATACAGAGTCCCGGATCATAATGTAATACTGAGCTCCAGTTCACGCTCTCTCTTTTGGTGTCTGGTATAGAGTAGCTTTGAGAATCAACCTTGGTGTCTAGTGTATAGTTTTGCAGCTCACACTCTCCACTCTGATCACAAACTCCACATTGAAGTGGATGATTCACATCATAAACCTCCATAATAGCTCGTCTCTCTTCTAAGATATCCGGATTTTCAGTGATTACATTCATCCCATCTTTCGCCTTGGCATTGCACGCATAAACTCGTTTTTCATCTGCTTCTACCAGACAGAGTCTACATGCCAACGTAGGTGAACATTTATCCAAATAACAAATGGCCGGAATAAATATATCGTTTGCTCGTGCAACATTAAGGATAAATTCTCCCTCTTGGGCTTTGCACTCTTTACCATCTATTTTGATCGTTACTTCACTCATGTCAGTTTACCACCTTTTCAAACTTTGGTTTATTGAATCTATATGATTTCAACATGCCTATTTCTAACTCTTTATCGAATACTGGATTTAAAGCTATCGTACCTTTTAAATTCTCATCTATTTTAAACAATCGTGTAAACTCTACTCCATCGATATTAAACTTAATAGTCTCTCCGTCTTGTAATTTTGACGCAACAGAAAACTGTCTTGAGCCTCGTAGCACTCTAATCTTATCTTCCTCATTCAAAGGTCTTAGACTTTTGGCCACCTCTTCTTTGGAGTTACAAGAGTAGACAACAACACCATCATATTCATCGAGCTCATCTACATCATCTATAGTATCAGTAACCTCATTTTCGTTAATACTTAATTTGTATCCCCGGTGACTGTTGCCCATATTATCATAATAGTCATCCAATGAATCAAACTCAACGCTCCTAAATCCGGCGTCGACTGGCAGATGGCTTGTATACGATATCGTATACTCAGACTTTAATCCAATCTCATTGGCAATATCGTTCAATGTATATCCATCGTAACCTATAGCCGCATTTGTTGGCAATACTAATTTATCCATCGATGTAAAGGTGCCCTCTTGTTGATTTAGTGCTGGCATATCCAGATCTCCATCTCCACCGCTACTCAAGACAAAATCAGCTTTTACATTATATCCTATGCTCTTACCACTTACTTCAGTATCTAAGTCGCATATTAACGAAACGCCTAGCGTATTTGTTGATGGAGGAGTAATCATCATAGTGATATCTGTATATTTAGCTAGAAGCCCAAGCATTTTAGCAATACTATTTGCCCTATTATGAGCATAGAGGTCAGCGCCAACAATCAAACAT
>CAYWGB010000066.1:0-6136 GCA_964457825.1 uncultured Campylobacterales bacterium
TCCAAATAGTTGGAGAAAGTTTCCTATCAAACAGCAGCCAACATATGTAGACCAGAATGAGCTAGAGTCTGTAGAGGGTGAGATTGGCGGATACCCTCCTTTGATTTTTGCAGGAGAAGCAAGAGACCTAAAGGAGGCTATGGCAAAAGCTGGTCGAGGAGAAGCCTTTATCATACAAGGTGGTGATTGCGCTGAAAGCTTCAAGGCATTTAATGCAGAATCAATAAAAAACCTTTTTAAACTATTACTTCAGATGTCTGTTGTAATTACATACTCTAGTGGCAAACCAGTTGTCAAGATTGGGCGAGTTGCGGGACAGTTTGCCAAACCAAGATCTTCAGATACAGAAGAGATAGATGGAGTAAGCCTGCCAAGCTATCGAGGGGATATCATTAACGGTATCTCATTTGATGAAAAAGCTAGAATACCAGATCCTCATCGTATGATAAAGGCATATAACCAATCTGCCGCTACTATGAACTTGATTCGGGCTTTTTCCAGAGGCGGATTAGCTGATTTAAACGAAGTGCATAGATGGAATCTAGACTTTATCAAAGATCACGAACTTGGACAGAAATATACAGAGCTTGGTGACCAGATTGACAAAGCAATGAAATTTTTAGCTGCTGCTGGCATCACAAGCAAAAACAATTTACAGTTACGCCAGACGACGGTATACACCTCGCATGAGGCACTTTTGCTCAATTACGAAGAGGCTTTAACCAGAGTAGATAGTATCACTGGAGACTGGTACAACTGTGCCACTCACATGCTTTGGATTGGTGACAGAACCAGAGACTTGGATGGTGCCCATATAGAATATTTCAGAGGAATCAAAAACCCTATTGGATGCAAAGTAGGGCCTAGCATGAAGGCAGATGAATTAGTCGAGCTAGTGAAAACACTTAATCCAGATAACGAAGAGGGTAGACTTAATCTCATCGTCAGGATGGGTGCAGACAAAATCAGCAAACTCTTCCCCCCACTTCTACAGGCAGTTAAGAGTGCCGATCTCAATGTTGTCTGGACGATTGACCCAATGCATGGCAATGTAGAAAAAAGTGCCACCGGGTTTAAAACAAGGGATTTTGACAACATACTCTCCGAGGTGAAACAATTTATGGATATTCATGACGCAAACGAAACTGTAGCAGCCGGAATACATCTGGAGATGACTGGCGAGAATGTAACAGAATGCACTGGCAGTACTTCGAGTCCCATCACAGCCGAAAGATTGGGGGATCGCTACCATACACAGTGTGACCCTAGACTAAATGCCAATCAAGCCCTTGAGCTTGCATTTATGCTAAGCTCCTAGCATCCAACTTCTCCTTAGTTGGGCTGCTCTCCTTCGACTGAAATCAATCTATTTGTATCTTGACGCAAGATAAATTGATTTTGATTATCCCTATAGAGATACTTCATATCTGTCTTGTTTATATCCATAATACTTTTTACTATATACAGCCCCAACCCTAATCCGCTTTTTGATGCATGGAATGGCTCATAATAACTCTCTATGGGACTTGAGAGCCTCTGTGCATAGTTGGCTATTGTCACTTGGTTATTTGCCACTACAACATGAACCTCCTTATCCGAAGAGTATTTGATACCGTTGTCAAGCAGATTTTTTATGGCCAGACTCATAAGCTCAAAATCTACTGTAATAATAAAATCTTTGGATATGACGACATTCACATATTTGGCAGGATTTTCCAACATTAACATATCAACACTCGCTTCTATAACATCGCTGACCTTGTACGGCTTGAATACTGCATTAAAACTCTTAGATGCGACTTGCTCCACTTTGGCAAACTCATCTATGAGAAGATTCAATCTTTCAAAGATAGCATGGAAGCGATCCTTTTGCTTGTCGTCCTTAACCATTTCAGAAAGCAGCCTACCCTTGCCGATAGGCGTCTTCAGCTCGTGCATAATGGCTCTCAAAAGCAACTGTCTAGAGTGGATAAGCTCCCTGATTTTTTGAGCGGCATAGTCAAATGCGTTTGCAACATCGGCAATTTCATCTTTTTTAGTGCTTTTGCAATCTATTTCAAGGTTTCCTTCTGAGAAATACATAATTTTACTCTTGAGCAAAGCAAGTGGCTTAATGGATCTTATAATCCAAAAATACAAAACTAGCATCAAGATAGTCGCCGCCACAAAACCTGTAATGAGCCTAGCGGGAGTTTTGGGTTTATTTCTATTTTCCAAGATAATATTAAATCTATCATTGCTGATAACTATATATCTTTTTAGATTTAGATCTATAACTCCGAATCTTCTGGTACCATTTTTGTCTTTGAACTCTTTTGTGAGTTTTACCTTGGCAATAGATTGATCTGCGACGCAGATGTTTTGTGACTTTAAGTAGTCCTCATCTATTTTTCCATATTTTAAGTAGTACAAGTAGAGATAATGCATATTCGCACGCTCTTGCATTTTAAAGAGCTCTTGTGATGCCTCCTGGTTTCCTCGGTACAAGAAGAAAAAGATAGAAACCAGAAAAATATAGGCTATAGAAAATATCAGGTTTATTTTGCTGCGCAGTGTATCCAGACGAATCATATTAGCTTGTAGCCTACACCCCTAACTGCCTGTATCATCTTGGAGTCACCTAGCTTAGCTCTAATCTTGGAGATAATTACATCCAAGCTTTTTTGAGCACTATCACTCATGACTGATGAGGCGTTGATGAGTTGCTCTCTGGAGAGTGCGATGCCTTGTTTTTGAGCCAGTTGACTTAATATTTCAAACTCTGCGGGAGTCAGATGTAAGGCTGCACCTTTATAATATATCGTATCACCTTTGATGGAAAAATCGCTTTTTGGCTCATTATCTTTGCTCTCTTTGCTATATCGACGCAACAGTGATAATATCCTAGCGTGTAGCTCTTTTGGATCATATGGTTTAGGTAAATAGTCATCAGCACCTAAACGTAGACTCTCTACTTTGTCCTTGATATCACTTCTGGCTGAAGATATTATGACTGGGATATTGTATTTGCGTGCCAACTCCTCGCACACCTCTAATCCATCCATGCCAGGCAAGGTGAGGTCAAGTATGATCAAGTCATATTTTTCTACACCGGCACTAAGCCCTAGAAATGGGTCTTCGTAATTGGTGACTTTCATGTCAAATTGACCTAAATATTCACTCAAAAGCTCTGCAAACTCCGGATCATCTTCTATCATTAAAATATTAGTCATTGCAATCTCCTTTGCTATTAGAAATTATAGGTACTTTATGTTAATTGAAGTCAAACGAATCTCTCATATATGGCTCAATTTGTTCAAAAGTAAACTTGTTCTTGGTAAAATATTCAAAAGCAATAGCTCCTTGATAAATCAGCATATCTGTTCCATCTTTGGTTGGTATCTTGTAACTTTGCGCTAGCTTTAAAAATGGTGTCTGCTTGCCATATATTACATCTACACATGCCTTGACTCCGGACAATAGTTGCTCTAGCAATTTTTTTGGTGCAGGCAACGAGTCGTCATCCAGCCCAGCAGAGGTCATATTTACAATAAGATCATATTGTTTTGGGTCGAAGTTATCATATGTATATGTTTCAAAACCAGCATTGGCAAATTTTTCCAATCGTTGCGAGCTTCTATTCAATACTGTTACTTCATAGCCACTCTCTTTAAGTATTATTGCTGTGGACTGTGCGGTTCCTCCTGCGCCTAAAAAAAGTACACTTTTGGCATTGTCAAATTCAGATAGAGCCTTCAAGAAGCCTGGTGCATCCGTATTGTATCCATACAACTTCCCCTTGATGTTCACAATCGTATTAACTGCTTTTACTTTGCTGGCAAAGCTATCGACCACGTCACATGCATTAAATGCGTGCTCTTTGTGAGGAACAGTAATGTTGGCTCCGCTAAGTCCAAGTTGCATAAATGTATCTTTGAGCTTGGAGCCATCTTCAAGCAGTGTCTTGTCGTAGAATGCATCATATCCAAGACCCAAAAAAGCACTATTGTGCATCATCGGTGACTTAGAGTGCTCTACGGGGTTTCCAAAAATTGTAAAATGTTCTCTCATTGCATATCACTTTTAATCTATTTTAATATATTGTACCCAAAATCTATCTATCTTTATTTGGGACGAAATCCAGAACAGTTGCATTTATACAAAATCGTCTTCTGCCGCCCGGGGCGTCTTCAAACACATGACCTAGATGTATGCCACTTTTTTTAGCCCTAACCTCTACTCTCTTCATACCAAAACGATTGTCCGGTATCTCAACAGTAGAACCATCAACAGCTTTGAAAAAGCTAAGCCATCCTGAACCCGAGTTGAATCTATCTTTTGTATCAAATAGAATGTCACCAGAGATTTTATCCTTGAATACTCCATCTGGTGTATTTTTAAATATATCGTATTGTTTGCAGTAGCTTGCATCTGTACCACTATCAAAAGCTACTTTGAAAGCTTCAGAATCTCTACCTAAGATAAATTCACCAACGAGCCTATAGAACTCTTTTGGACTCAGGTATCCACGGTATGAATATATCTCTTTTCCATCTTTAATAAACAAAATTGTAGGTGTAGCACTAAGGTCTGTCTGTATATCGAACCCTTTGAGCATATCGCTATGTGCAGTACGCATAGGTATATCGCCTTTATACATAGAGCTTACATCTTGATCAAATTTTTTACAATACGGACACTCATCTGCATCAATTACAACTATCTCTTTGCCACCTAGGGGTGATATATATTTTGACTTGGATAGAGGCTTATGTGGCGAGACAAACTTAACACCTGTTTGGTGATTTGGGCAATACCCATTTGGATTTTTATCGAGATAATCTTGATGAAACGGTTCAGCTGGGTAGAAATGGTCTAATCTCTTTATCTGCGTTACAATCTTTCCAAACCCCGCCTTGGCAAGAAGCAACTGATACTTATCTCTTGTGCTAATAGCAATCTTGTGCTGTGTATCTGTAGTGTAGAATATGGCACTTCTATAGTTATCTCCCAAATCATTACCTTGCCCATTTACTTGAGTGGGGTCGTGTAGCTCCCAAAAACTTTTAATCAGCTCTCGTGTTGAAATTTTTGCATCATCATATTTTACTTCAACTGATTCTGTGTGATTAATTATATTTTTTGGTTTGTTGTATCTATATCCAGTTACCTGTTTGTATGTTGGATTGGCGTAGTTGCCACCAGCATAACCAGAGACTGCACTAGTGACTCCATCAAGATTCTCAAAATGTTTCTCGACACCCCAAAAACATCCGGCCGCAAAAACAATTTGTTGCTCTTTTGCTTCGAGTGGGGCAAAAACCAATAGTAGCAATAGTAAATTTTTCATAATAGCTCCTATCATGCAGATTAGACTTAGTATCGGGTCATTATAGTGCTATAAGGTAAACCCTGCTATCAATTTAACTTTGACACTCGAGACAAATCCCATAAAGTTGCATTAGATGATCTGTTAGCGTAAACCCATTCTCTGTTGCGATCTGCTTTTGCAACTCTTCTATTTTTTCATTTTCAAACTCGACGATTTTACCGCACTCTTGGCAAATAATATGATCGTGGTGAGGCTTGTTTGCCATCTCAAATTTTTTTCCCTGAGTACCCAATGAGATAGAACTAACGAGACCATTTTCTTCCAGCAATGAGAGTGTACGATAAACCGTTGCGATACCTATGCTTATGTTTGGATAATTTTTCTTTACCAGCATATAGAGATTTTCTGGGGTAAAATGCTGAGTATTTTCGTAGAGAGTGGAGAGTATAGATTCTCTTTGTGAAGTAAATTTTAGTTTATTTATTTTGAGAATATTTTTAAATTCTACGAGAAGATCATCATAAGATAAAGATTCTATACTTTTCATTTTTTTTCCTTCTAGATGGACTGACTAGATTCTGTGTGGTTGTTCTACCTCGATCTTTTGAGCTTCATCTTTACGTAAAGCAATGAGTGTAGAACCAACTTCAATCTCTATGGTTTGTTTACCAAGAGAACAGCCTTTCACAAGAAGTTCTTCTCCGCGCATGACACCAAAGGAGTTAAATCTATCACGTAGTGCTTTGTCTGCATGTATTTTTACAATGGTGGCTTTGTTGCCTTTTTCTAAATCTATGAGATGCATGTTAATATCCTAATGCTAAT
>CAYWGB010000067.1:0-5927 GCA_964457825.1 uncultured Campylobacterales bacterium
AGATTCACATACATTGTATGCCCAGGCTCTACTAGCATCACTGGTCCTTGTTGGCATCTACTTAGGCATCCTGTCTGGATAGGTATTGCTGTTATCATGATGCCCTTTTGCATGAGCTTTTGACCTAGATACTGAAACAACTCTTGAGACTCCGGATTGTTTTGACTGACACAACTAGGCTTGGGCATTCCTGGTGGTGCTGATTGTTGACATTTAAATATATAAAATGCTGGTTGTGGTATTCCGTTAAACATTTTCTCTCCTGAAATATAAATTATTTGCATTCTAGCAAAACAATCTTTATTTATAGTATCATGTGCGATTCATCTAAACCTAGATAAAACAATATATAATTACACATCAAACAACTCTGAATATTTGAATAACTTGACAAAATGTTAAAAAAAATGTAGTATTACAAAAAATTATATTTATTAGTAGGAGAGCTTATCATGGAGCACGATTTAAACGACCAAAATAGACTGAAACATTTCCCGATTATGATGTATGCGATTGTAATGGGCATGAGTGGTTTAACCATAATGTATCAAAAAGCTGCCAGCTGGCTCAATGCACCTCATCTTATAGGTACCATACTTATGTACATTAGTACATTACTATTTGCGGTAATATCTCTTATATACATCACTAAATATATCAAATATACCCAAGCAGTAAAAAATGAGTTCGCTCACCCCATTAGAATCAACTTTTTTGCAGCTGCTTCTATTTCTATGCTAATGCTAGCAATTATATACAAAGAGCATTACCCTTCAATATCGGCTCTCTTTTGGTACCCTGGTGCTGTTTTACATTTTTATTTAACAATGCACACTATCTCATATTGGATCAATAATAATCAAGAGATGTCACATTCAAATCCAGCTTGGTTTATTCCAATTGTTGGTAATGTTCTTGTGCCTGTAGGTGGCATAGGATTTGCAACACATGGTATACTGATGTACTTTTTTAGTGTAGGAATGTTTTTTTGGTTGGTTCTCTTTGCTATCATATTTAATAGAATTATATTTCACCATCAGTTAGCTGAAAAATTCATGCCTACACTCTTCATACTCATAGCACCTCCTGCTGTTGGTTTCATAGCATACTTCAAAATGTATGGAGTGATGGATCATTTTGCACTATTTTTGTTTAATTTGGCTCTGTTTTTTACCATACTAGTGGCTTTTATGGCAAAGAACTTTATGAAAATTAAATTTTTCATCTCATGGTGGGCCTTTATCTTTCCATTAGCAGCGATGTCTATAGCATCAATGCTCATGTATCATAAAACAGGAGACCATATTCTTTTCATACTCTCTTATGCGATGGTAGCTGTAGCTACGATAGTAATATCTGTTGTTATATATCAGACTATTGCTCACATCATGAAACGGGAGATCTGTATACAAGAATAACCTCTCGTAATCTCCATTAGGTATCTTAAAGTTTGAGATATATCAGCTCTTGATATGGCTCAAACAATGATTTATATTTTTTGTGTAAAATACAAATCAGTCTTAAAGGAGATATAATGAACTATCCTGAATTTTTTGATGCCGTGCCATCTATTAAGCTCGAGGAGCCATTGGGTGAGTTTTTGGGTGCTTTTAAGGGCGGATTAATAGATATAAATTACCTCGATTGTGTCAAGCTAGCTGGACACTCATGTCCGACTGTTGCATCTGCATATATGATGGCAAAAGTTTCTCTCGAGGCCTTATATGGTGAAGAGAGAGCTGTACGATCAGAGATAGAAGTATCCATGAGGGACCCCAAAGAAGAAGGAGTCACTGGTGTGATAGGTAATGTTATGGCCTATATAGTAGGTGCTGGAGATAATGGTGGGTTCAAAGGGATTGGTTCCAAGTTTAGCAGAGATAATCTACTCAGCTTTAACAATCAAACTCAAGAACTAGCAGTCAAGCTAACTCGAATCGATAGCGGTAAATCAGTAGAGGTATCCTGTGATACATCTAAAATACCTGGTTCTCCTGAGATGATGGAACTCATGCAAAAGAGTCTCCAGGGTAGCGCAACCGCTCAAGAGAGTGAGCTATTTCAAAGCTTGTGGCAAAAAAGAGTCATGACGCTACTGACCAGCCAAAGTGTACAACAAGACGCGATTACAATCAAAAACTAAAGGAATACAATGATAATATCACAATACATGATACCAGAACATAGAGAGTGCGATGATTACTTCGCTGCATCAGAAAGCATGGTGGCGAGCGGAAACTGGGAAGATGCAAATGAAAAGTTTTTACAATTTGCCGATACTACACTACTTCATTTCAAAAAAGAGGAAGATGAAATTTTTCCTGCATTTGAAACACAATCTGGCAGCAGCGAAGGTCCTACGCAAGTGATGCGTTTCGAGCACGAACAAGTACGTGGACTCATAGGAAAACTGGCTCATGCCATAGAATCAACAGATAAAGATGCATACCTCTCTCTAGCTGAATCAATGATGATTCTCCTTCAACAGCACAACATGAAAGAGGAGCAGATGCTGTATGCCATGTGTGACAGGATGATACCGATCGACCAAAAAGAGCAACTTCTAGAAACAATTAAGCAGGTAAAAGAGCTTTGAGGAGGGTCTCTCTAGACAGCAGAGAATTAGAGCACCCAAAACCTCTAGAGCAGGCTATAGATATATTAAAAAGATTGGACGAGGGCTCCTATATGTATATGCTAAACAGACGTAATCCGATTCCACTCATAAATTTAGCAACATCACAAAACTTCAAAACTCTCTCAAAGGAAATATCGTCCGATGAGTGGCATATATTAATCACACCAAACAAAGATATATCATTAGAAGAGCTTTTGGATGTTTGATCAAAATGGACTCTCATTAGATCAAGCACCTCCTATTTGGGTGGTGTTTAGATTTTTTATAGCTGGCTCCTTGTTTGGTGTACTTGGAGGCATCAGTATGCTCATTTGGAGAGAGGATATATTTAATTTTAACTCCATAGGTGCCTTGGTCTTAACACATATATTTACCCTTGGGGTTATGCTATCATTTATGCTAGGAGCTCTATTTCAGATGCTACCGGTTATTGCAGGAGTAACATTAAAAAATCCACTTAAACACTCTAATGTAGTGCAATGGCCTCTACTGCTAGGCATACTCTCGTTGCTATATGGCTTTGTCTATAGTACCAATATTGCATTTATGCTAGCCTCATTGTTGCTTGGAGTATCTTTGCTCTATCTAACGGTGCTGATGTTATCTCGTCTAACAAAATTAGACAATCATAGTGCCTCCTCCAGGGGAATGATGTATGCACTAGCTTCACTTACAGTCGTAGTTATGCTTGGTATTTACATGAGTAGTGTACATGCTGGTATCGGAGATGGCAACTGGTTTGGTATCGCAAAAAAGATACACTACTCATACGGACTATTTGGTTGGATTGCCCTGCTTATAATCTCTATCTCGTTTCAAGTGGTAGAGATGTTCTATGTCACTCCACCATATCCAAAAATTATCTCCAGATGGACACCACTGTGGATTGTGACAATTCTATCTATCTTGGTAATAGGTTTGGTATTTTATCCGCCTTTGATTATCTTATCTGAAGCTCTTTTGTTCGCAAGTTTGGCTATTTATGGTGCACTTACACTTGTCAGATTATCTCAACGAAAAAGGCCTCTAGCGGATGCTAGTATGTGGTTTTGGCGTGTAGGTATGGGCTCTTTGATCTCCAGTATGGTGCTACTGATTATACTACTACTTGTCAATTTTCCATACCTTCTAGAGATGGCTGTTGTACTGTTTGCTACTTTTGCTACAAGCATACTCTTTGCTATGTTTTACAAGATTGTCCCATTTTTGACTTGGTTTCATTTGAATTCACAAGGCTACTTGATGGCTCCAATGATGCATGAGATTATCCATCCAAAAGTAGCAAGGGTAAATTTTTGGATATATAGTATTGCCATAGTGTCATTGATAATCTCTATTTGGATAAGTTATTTTATCTATCTTGCTGGTGTTTTAACTGCATTATCATACGGCTGGGCTGGATATCAGGTGATAAAATCCGATAAAATATACAAACATACACAGAAGACATCAGAAAAGTTTGATTTTGGAGTCAACTCCTGATCTAGATATCTTGGAAAAATCCGCTATTTTCTAAGATATCTACGTTTTCTCGTATTGATTTTATCGACTCTGCAAATAGCTCCGACTCAGACTTATCCAGATCAATCTCGACTATCTCATTGATGCCTTTCGAGCCTATTTTGCATGGAACCCCAACTGTCACATCTTCATACCCATACTCACCCTCTAGCATGGCCGATGCAGGAATTAGACGGTTAGTATCATTTAGTATCGCTTCTGCCATGAGCGCAATCGATCTAGCTGGTGCATAATATGCCGATGTTCCCAGATGCGAAACGATTGTTGCTCCGCCCTGTTTGGTCTTCTTGGATAGTGACGCTAACTCTTCGTCCGTGAGCATTTTACTTAGCTCTTTTCCATCGATACTTGCCCGTTGGACTAAGGGTAGCATATGCTCTCCATGATCGCCTATGACCATGCAATCAACCTTTGTGATATCCGTGCCTGTATGCTCTGAAATATAGTATGCCATTCTCGCACTGTCCAAAGCACCGCCCATACCTATTATTCTCTCTCTTGGCCACTTCGTCACTCTATGGATAACATATGTCATGATATCTAGTGGATTAGAGACACAGATTATGATCGCATTGGGTGAGTGAGCTTTTATATGCTGTGCTACATCTTTTGTGATGGTTGCATTGATGGTTAACAGGTCTGCTCTTGTCATATCTGATCTTCGAGGTACACCAGCAGTAATAATCACAATATCGCATTCTGTGATCTCTTGAGGTGTTTTTACTGCTTTTATAGAGATATTTTTTTGGTTGTAGTATACTGCTTGAGAGATATCTATTGCCTTGCCAGTAGCCACATCAGGATATATGTCATAGATGATGATTTCATCGCAGACCTCATGTAGTGCAAGTGCATATGCGGTACTAGCGCCGACAGCACCGACTCCAACGATGGCTATCTTGCTCATTTATACTCTTTTGGCTCTGTGAAAAAATCCATCTCATATAGTTTGTCAACCATATCTCTAACAGACTGGACGGAGTTGGCAAATTTCTCTTTTTGCTCTGGTTTGAGTGTCATTTTAATAACTTTTTCAACCCCACCTACACCCATCATAACAGGCACTCCAGAGACCATGTTGCTCACCTCATAATCACCATCTAGATAGACTGCACATGAGTGGATCTGCTTGGTATCCTTTAGGATTGCCTCAACCATAACTGCTGTTGACTTAGCAGGTGCATAAAATGCTGATCCAGTACCCAAAAGATTAACGATTTGCAGTCCACCATTTTTGGTTTTTTCAACTACTTCACTTATCTCATCTTGGGTTAGGAGGTCTTCTATCGGCACTCCTGCGACTGTAGAAAATTTCGGCAATGGAACCATCGTGTCGCCATGTCCACCCATGACAGTAGCCCTAATCTGGCCTGCACCATATCCAAGTTTCTCATATATAAAGTGTGCCATACGTGCACTATCTAGCACTCCTGCCATCCCTAAGACTCTCTCTCTAGGGAATCCTGTCTCTTTAATTGCAACATATGTCATAGCATCAAGCGGGTTTGAGACTACTATAACTATGGCATCTGGTGCATGTTTTTTTATGTCATGAGAGTATTTTTTAACTATTTCTGCATTTTTAAACAGTAGGTCATCTCTACTCATACCAGGTGACCTAGGAGCTCCCGCTGTGATAACAACCACATCAGACTCTCTCAAATCCTCGGGGCCATGCCCTGCTCTGACTATAGTGTGTTGTCTGCCTGCATTAGCTGCCTGACTCATATCCAAGGCTTTGCCTTGTGAAACTTCTGTATTTCTTCCC
>CAYWGB010000068.1:0-5910 GCA_964457825.1 uncultured Campylobacterales bacterium
TGACAATAAAAGATTCACCTATCTCATGCATATCAATAGCAGAGAGTAATCTAGCCTCAAGACCAACATACTCTAAAGCTTCTTGGATAGCCACACCATTTATCACAGTTGCCAACATACCCATATAGTCGCCACTCGTTCTCTTGATTATACCATCCTCGGCTGCAGATACACCACGGATGATATTGCCACCACCTACGACTATTGCTATCTCAGTACCGCCATCTACAAGTTTTTTTATCTCGCCAGCAATAAACTGAAGTATCTTGGTATCGATACCATAACCTTCATCTCCAGCCAACGCTTCGCCAGAAAACTTAACCAAAACTCTTTTCATCATATCGTCTTCCTTATTTTACGCGATTATATCAAACTCATTGTTAGAGGGCGTTTACTGCAGGGGCTAAAAGAGTATTTTCCCTCAGTACGACTCTACTCTAGTCAGCACTACTAAGTAACCTATATTATATTATAGTATAATATCAGATAGCAAACAAGAGGACCAACTACCATGAAACTACTATTAGCATTTTTAGCATATATCATCACCAGTACATATATATTCTCTGACATAAAAGCACCACTCAAGATAGATTCAAATGAAACTAAATCTTTTAAGAACTACACCAGTCTATGTTTTGGTACAAGTAATGACTTTGATGTATCAAATTCAGATGTACTCAAGCCATTTATTAAACTTATCCCAAAAGATCATTTCTCTGTCTCTACTGGGTATAAAGAGTTTTGTCTAACAAGACTAAAGCCACAAACTCTCTACACAGTTACTATTGATAAATCCATACCGCTAGACACTACTAATCTCGATAAAACATACACTTTCAAGACAAAGACCGGCGATCTTGAGAAATCATTAAGGTTCAAGGAGAACGGATATATATTACCATCTACTAGCGAACTAACCGTTCCTATAGAGAGCATGAATATTGGCACACTTTCTGTATCACTCTATAGGCTCAATCATAACAATCTCATGAGTGCGATCAATGAATTTGGACTTACGCAATCACTGCAGAGTTATGACATTGCAACGATTAAAAATCAAGATGGATATTTTCTTTGGAAGAAAAAACTACCATTGAGATTTAGAAGAAACCATCTAGAGACAACAGCTATCCCGGTAGGAAAATATCTAGGCAGCATAAAACCTGGGGTCTATATATTGTACGCTTCTAAAAATAGTAAAGATGAAAATGATTATTATAATGACAATGGAGTATCACAATGGTTTATGGTATCCGATATTGGTCTGTTTACCCTAGAAGGAGAAGATGGAATGAATCTATATACCAAGCATCTATCAAATGCAAGTATATATGATGGCATCAAGCTAGAACTGGTATCTAAAAATAATGAGATTTTAGCAACCACTACGACAAAAAATGGACACGCATTTTTTAAAAAATCACTCCTCATTGGAAAAAATGGGCTAGCCCCAGAAGCGATATACGCATATGGAAAAGATGGTGATTTCACAGCTCTCATCCTCACAAGACCTGCACTAGACCTTACTGACAGGGGAGTCTCAGGTAGAGAAACACCACCCAACTATGATGCATTTATATTTACTACTCGTGGAATATTTAAACCAACAGAGAGTGTTCCCGTAAATCTACTTATCAGAGATAATGATGGAAAAGTTGCTCAAAATCTAAAAATTACGTTAGAGTTATATGACGCCTCAAGCACTAAAGTCTCTACGCAAGTACTCACTACAGATGAGATGGGTTTCATACAGACAACATTGGACTTGAGCCTCTCGCAAAAGAGAGGAAAATGGAAAGTAAAAGCATTTGCAGGAGGTGAAGATCCTATAGGGGCGACCACTTTTATAGTAGATGATTTTATACCTCCCAAGATAGAAGTAGTCATAACCAAGCAGCCAAGCTCCATAGAGTACAACCAAACCAAAACCATTACAGCTGTTGCAAAATACCTCACTGGAGGAAACATGGCAAATCCATCATGGAGTGCTTCCATGTTTTTGGGATCTGCTAGTAAACCATTCAAAGAGTATGAAGACTACATATTTATATCTCCTGACGAGACAAAGCCATACGAGTCACTTCCAAGCCAAAGTATGACAGGTGACAGCAATGGAACTATAATAATACCAATAAAAATCGACCATAAAATTCAAAATCCATCTCCGCAAAATCTCAATATTACCATAGATGTTAATGAGCCAGGCGGCAGAGCTGTACAAAAAAATATAGCTGTTTTCTACGACAACAAAAGTGGCTACATTGGTCTAAAGCCAAAATTCGAAAGTGGTTCTGTTGATGTAGGCAGCAAACCAGCGTTTGATGTAGTTTACATCTCTCACATGAAACCAATCAGGCAAAAATTGAATTATAAAATTATCGCTCTAGATGTACAATGGGACTGGAGTTATACTGGCGATTCTTGGGAATACTCTAAAACCTATAGTGATATAGGTGAGATTAAAAACGGTACGCTAGATACTCAAGATACACCTACCTCACTAGAACTAGACAAGCTAGACTGGGGATACTACAGAATAGAGTTTAGCGGGCCAAACAATGCTAAATGTAGCTATCCCTTTAGTGTAGGTTACGAGCAGAGTATCAGCAAGGCATCACCTGACAAACTCCCCATTATTGCCGACAAAAAACAGTACACCCCCACAGATACTGTCAAGGTAAAATTTACTCCAAAATTCAATGGAAAACTCCTAATAAATGTAGCAAATAATAAAATACTATCCAGTAGAGAGCTAGAAGCACACGAAAATGTTCCACTTGAAGTAGAGTTGCCTATCAGTAAAAAGTGGGGAACCAGTACCTACATACTAGCAACCGAGTTTAGATCTAAAAAGAAAAAACGAGGATCTCCTAGGGCAGTCGGTGTAGCACACATATCCATAAAAGATCAGAGCAAGATCATAAATCTCAGCATAAAGTCACCCAAAAAGATAGACTCAAAAAAGAGCCTCAAGGTACAGATCTCTGCATCCAACATCAAGACTCCTACATATGTGCAAGTAATGGCCGTAGACCAAGGTGTGCTAAATATCACAGATTTCAAAACACCAGATCCCAAAAAATACTTTTGGGGTCAGAAAAAACTTGGTATCAAGATACGAGATATGTACGCAGAACTCATCAAAACTTCGGGAGAACATGGTGATTTTGCTGTAGGTGCAGGAGACTTTTCCAAGGCTGAAGATAGATACAAGAAGCCTACCACTAACAAGCGAACAGTAATTTCATTGCAAAGTAAACCCCTGTTGCTAAACAAAGACTCTAGAGCAACTGTAGATTTCAATATCACATCTTTTCAAGGCACTGTCAAAATCATGGCAGTAGCATGGAATAAAAATGCCGTAGGCAGTGAACAAAACTCCACTATCATCAAAGATCCAGTATCCATAGAAGCATATATGCCTAGATTTTTAGCACTAGGAGACAAGGCACATATGCTCATAGGTATAACATTTGATGACAATATTACCCAGGGAGCATACCAGCTAGAACTGCACCCTAGCGGAGGTATAGAGTTTACTCCAACCAAACTCACCATAAATCACAGCACTAGCAACGTAGAGTACGTCAAGATAGATGCCATAGCCAAGAGCAACCAGGAGAGCAATCTAACCATTAAAATCAAAAATAACAACCATGAAGTAGCAAGTAGACAATTTGCGCTAGGTGTACGCCCAGCATATCTACAGAGTCACACATGGCAAGTCTCAACCATTTCAAGCGAACAGACACTGCAAACCAAAACTCTCATTCAGAAAAATAATTTTGCAGACATCAGTAGAGTCTCTCTTAATATAACAAACTCCCCTACTATGCCCATAGATACCATACAAAATGAGCTCATAGACTACTGTTGCAGATGCGCTGAACAGACTAGTAGTCGAGCATTTCCTTTCCTCTCGAGCAAAAAAGGATTAGACAAAGAGTTGGTAACCCAGGCCATCAAGCGTCTACAATCAATGCAAAAAATAGATGGTTCATATGGATTATGGGCAGACTCCAAATCCAATACATGGGTCACCAGCTATGCACTAGACTTTTTAACGCAAGCAAAAAAAGCAGGATACAAAATAAATGAAAAACATCTCCAAAAAGGTCTATCTTGGCTAGAAAGTAAGCTCTACAAGCTAAGTACTAATGCCAACAAACAAGAGTCGGATGCTTATGCTCTGTATGTATTAGCAAAAAACAAAAAGGTCTTAATCTCTGATATCGACTATCACACAAAAAATCCCACAAGCCTTATCAAGAGTGCTTTTGGATTGGGCCACTTAGCTGCAACACTAGATATTATAGGTGAGAAGACCAAAGCTAAGTTATTTTTCGAAAAAGCAATTAATGCGTTGGGAAATAGCGACAGATTCGCAAATTATGGAGGCACATTTCGTGACAAAGCGGCACTGATAACGCTATTGAAAAATGGTGGTTTTGAGACGTTAGCTGCACCTTTATATTATGACTTGACAATGGATATAAAATCAAAACAATATCTAAGCACACAAGAGATGAGTCAAATCCTTAGAGCTTATCATGCCATAGGAGACAATCAAGGCGACCTAAACATATCCATAAATGGAGATACTTATACAGGCAAGAAGTATCGATTCGAAACTGACAATCCAAGTGACATTCCAACAATCAAAAACAATGGCAAATCAGACATATGGTACTCTCTTGGAGTAGTAGGTCAGCCCAAAAAAGCAGCTCTAGAGCATGCAAAAAATCATGGTTTCGCTATCCACAAAGAGCTCTATACTATGGATGGAAAAAAGATAGATATAGAGCAAATTGCCAAAAACCAAAGAGTTGTCATGATTATCAGTGGCAAGATAGAAGATAAATCTATCACGCATCCACTCATTATAGACCTCATTCCAAGTGGACTAGAGATAGAGAATCCTAATATCAGTGGTATTGATGAAGTAAGTAAACTATCATGGCTCAAGAATCTTTCTCCTGTAGAAAACGAGACATATGCAGATGACCGCTTTACTTCCGCATTGAGCAATACTAATGATAATAAATTCAAAGTAGCATACACCCTCAGGGCTGTGACCCTTGGTACATATACGCTATCCCCCGCAGTGATAGAAGATATGTATAAACCTCGATACAGAGCCAGCAGTAAACCCTTCTCAACAAATCTCGTCATCAAGGAGAGATCAGAAATCTCCATCACTGCGCCTGTAACATATTATCACGAGACAAACACTAGTAAAAAGAAAAGTCTGGACTCAGAAGATTACACTCAACTAATGCAGCGAGGATTAGGTAGCCTAGAGCACTACTCTCTTCTGCAACTAAACTATTTGCGAAATGGTATTTTTGCACAAAAAGGTCTGGATTTTTCAAATACAAACCCATTATTAGACAAAGAGTTTAAAAAATACACCTGGTACACACCCACTGATCAAGACTCAGCAAAAATCTACAAAGAGTTCACCCCTTTGCAGCGTCAAAACGTCATATCCTTGCTAAAAGAAGAAAAAAATAGATGCGGAGGCTCTTTGGTTTTAGCAGACTTCTATAGAGTAAGCACCAAGCCATTGACAGCAAAATATCTCAAAAAATATAGCAAAAAAGATTTGAGAATACTGAGAAACTCTCTCATATCAAGATACGGTTACATCGCAAAAGATAAATCACTGGAGTCCATATATAAGCAAATGCCGTGGTACAAACCCGATGCCAATGCAACAACTGGCACAATCATAGACAAGACAATGAGCTCAATACAACGCTCAAACATAAAAGCCATACTCGCTGTAGAAAAAAACTAGAGTGCATACCTCAAGTACAGTACCCAAAGCACTCAGGTGGCTCTTTGTTTTTTTGGCGACTCTGTTTATACTATTTATAATTATTGATATATTATTCCCTGTAAATT
>CAYWGB010000069.1:0-5773 GCA_964457825.1 uncultured Campylobacterales bacterium
TTGGCGACAGCCACATAGGTTGGTTTAAACTCTGATATTTGAGCATTTAATAACTCTATATTTGAGCCAGCCACTAGGGCTTCAATCTGAATATTGTGCTGTTGAGCAATTTTGAGTGTATTTACTCCAATAGAGCCAGTAGAGCCCAAGATGACTAAAGATTCGTTCATTAATATCCAAATGCTCTAAGTGTGACATACATAAGGACTGATGCGAAGAGATATCCATCAATACGATCGAGAACTCCACCATGTCCAGGGAGTATGTCCCCACTATCTTTAACTTTTGCTTCTCTTTTGAGATAACTTTCAAAAAGGTCACCAAAGACAGATGCGGCTGCAGTCGCCAAGGATATAAGCATAGATGCCACGATCGGCATAGATACAGCATATACTCCAACAATTGCACCACCTAGTGTGGCTAAAGAAATCCCACCAACAACACCCTCAAGAGTTTTATTGGGTGATGTCTGACAAAATTTTGTTTTCCCAAATTTTTTGCCCATAAAGTATGCACCAACATCTGTAAGAGCAACTGATGTGAGTATCCAAAATAGCGCACCCATCTGATAGTCGATATAGAGCATATAGAGATAAAGCATACCAATCGTAGGATATAGCAGAGGCAAGAATCCCTGTAGTTGGATATCTCTCTTGTAAGCCAATACGGATGCAAATAGTATGAGTGTTATGGATATGATATCACTAGGATGTGGGTAGAAATAGCTGCCTATCCATATGAGAGCGGCAGAAATCAGTAGATATGATTGCTCTGACATAAAGAGTCTCATTGCCTCTTTGAATGCTAGCATATATACCACTCCTAAAAATAGCCAAGTAATAAATTCATTATTTATGTAGCCAACTATAGCTATGAGACCCAGTAAAAGTGCGGCTGTTCTCATTCTGGTCATGCTCTCTCTTAATATACTCATACAATATCCTTCACTGAAATAGACTAAAATATTTGTTAGATTATATCACGGATTTCGTTATAGACTGTTGGGTATATATGTGGGTAGATAGTCTATCTTTTTGGTATAGTGACTAGAAGTCCAGCTATGACAATGAGGCACATCCCTATCCAGCTAAATATATCAGGAAGCTTGTCACCTAGCAAGGTGCCTATGATGACAGCAAATAAGATTTGTGAGTAAGTTATTGTACCTACAATGCCTGCCTTGGTAAGTGAATAGGCTTTAGTCATGAGAAGCTGAGAAATGGTGCCAAGTATACCAACGGCAGCAATATATATCCAGTAGATTCCATTAGGCATGACAAATTTGGAAAATATAAAATCATATGTACTTGGGAGATGAGTATATTCTGCTACTATCATCAGAATCACAGGACCAATAGAACCGATTAGGACAAATGAGAAAGCAATAGCCCTAATGTCATAGTGATTTTTGAGTTCTCGTATGGAGGTATATGCTAGTGCAGCCCCTATACCAGAAACAAAGCCTAAGATTATGTCTTGATTTAAGTCCATGATTCCAGTTGGTTTTGCGATTAGTGCTATGCCTGCAAAGCCAGCAAATATGGCAACTAGAGCAAGCTTATGCAACTTCTCACCTAAAAATATCCATGCAAAAAATGCTAAAAACAGAGGTGACATTTTATTGAAAGTAACTGCTGTTCCAAGTGGAAGATTGGCCATATTGTTAAAATACGCTAAAATCGCAACAAAACCTAAAAATCCACGCATAAAAAGCAGTAGTGGTTTGCCCCCGCCTTCTTTCATGGGTCTTGCATAGAGGCTACCTCCGATAATCAAAACACCTACAATATTACGAAAAAAGACTACTTCTAGAGAGGGAAAAGAGGAGCTTAGTTCCTTGACGAAGCCACCCATTCCTGCAAAAGTAAGTGTTGCTAGGAGCATATAAAATACACCCTTATCTATGCCATATTGCTTTTCTTGCATTTTTGTGTCCTTGTGCTTTGGAAGATAAAGTTGAATAGCTGTTTAGTCTAGCTCTATATCTGGATAAGCTGTAGATCTAGTATTTGCAATTGGATTATTTTTGGAGCCTCTGACTGTGTATACAAAGGATATTTTAGGCTCGTTAGTTTGATTTTTGTTCGCACGGTGAAGAAGTTTGCAATGGAACAGTACTACATCACCCTTGTGAAGTGTATGACTAATTTTAGTGGCTATTAGTTTTTGGTTTTGCTTGGTGTCTTCTTTGAAATACTCTTTGTCATCGAACTGTTCTGCATCGAAATCTATTTTGTGGCTACCAGGGATGAACTCCAATACGCCATTGTCACCATACTCTTCATCTAGTGCCAGCCATACACTAACAAGGTTATCTGTTTGAAAATTCCAATATCTAAAATCTTGATGCCACATAGTTTGAGTTGATTTGTTTGGCATTTTTGTCATGATAGAGTTGTGATGAGCTATGGTTATGGTGGGATTGTCGTCTAAAATCTGCTTGAGTATAGGGCGCAAATTGGCATCTCTCATCCACTCTTTGAACTTTTCATCTCTATGGTAGACTTGTCTTAATCTTCTGATAGTGGGCTGCTCTTGTATCTGCATCGTTTTGCCATCTGTTATAGACCTCCTGTCACTTTTGTTTTTGACATCGTATTCATACTCTGTCTCCAAGGGATCAATGCGTTCATCCAGATGTTTTTGGGCAATAGACTTTATCTCATCGCACTGCACAGACGGAACAAAGGACTTTAATAGCAAAAAACCATTTTGCTTAAAATTATCAATTTGAGTTTTTGTCAATTGCATCTTGGCTCCTTTGTGTAGTTGAGAGAAAAATAAGTTTCGCAATTATAGCGTAATGTTCTCTATATGCTCTATCTTGCCAGATCGTATAATGATTGCATCTATGCTAAAAGCAATATCTAGCCGTTTAACTTTCATGTAGTAGTAGGCAGAGTTGATTACTTTTTGGAGCTTAGAAGGAGTGATGTTATAAATAGGATCGTGGGTACCTTGGCCACTTTTTACCTCCACGAAGTGGAGAGTAGAATTTTTTGTGGCTATGATGTCTATCTCTCCCAATTTTCTAGCATAATAGTTTTGTTCCAATATATTGTAGCCTTGTTTTTGTAGAAATTCAATGGCAACAGACTCCGACTCGTCTCCAAATACTCGTGGTGATTCTTTCATAATATTCTCCTGTTTATAAAGAAATTATGCCATATCTTTGGGGAGAATAATCAAAAGATGTCAAATTGTCATCTTATTTAAAATTCCCGAAACTAAGAGGTGCTTTTAAATCGAGTGTTTTTACTTCACTCATCACAGCCTGAAGGTCATCAATTTTTTTACCACTAACTCTAATCTCATCGCCCTGTATGGATGGTGTTACTTTGATTTTCATTGCTTTGATAGCTTTTACAATATCTTTGGCTTCATTTTTGTCAATTGTGTCAACTATCCGATAGATGACCTTGACGTTGCCACCACTGATGCCTTCTGTCTTCACCTCGTCTAGAGATTTTCCTGCTATTCCTCTCTTTATGAGTTTGCTGATGAGTATGTCCTTGAGCGCATCTATTTTTTGTTCGCTAGAGCTACTAAGAGTTAAAGTTTTGGCCTGTTCATTCAGCTCTATATCTGCCTTAATTCCTTTGAAATCAAACCTTGTCGTTACCTCTTTTTGTGCCATAATAATTGAGTTTTTTAACTCCATCATGTCTAGCTTTGCAGTGATGTCAAAATAGTGATCTTTTGCCATAATATATCCTTTGGTATGTCTGTTATAACGCAATTTTATCATAATTTAGTTAGAAGATGAGTGGTGGTATAATAGTTTCAAATTATGATAAAGGGTGGTAAGATGAGATATACAACTATATTATTGGCAAGTATGCTTTTTATGTTGCAGGGGTGTTATGAAAAATTTGATTCAAAAGATGATAATATCACGAGACCAGTAACTAGCGGGGATTGGTATAAACCAGCAAAACAAGTCAAATGGAGCTGGCAGATGAGTACAGATGTTGACAGTGTAGATGAAGTGGAAGTCTATGTTGTTGATCTATTTAAGCAAGGTTCTGGAGAGATAGAGGCGATTAAGTCTGACAGCAACAAAGTGATGTGCATGTTTCACTCTGCTCAAGTAAATGATGATGATCCTGACCAAGATAAATATAGTGATGCTAACAAGGGAGGATATGTTGATGCCAACGAAACTACAAGTTGGCTAAATATCACTCTTGTGAATGTACAAGATAACATACTAAAAAGAGTTGACCTCGCAAAAGAGAAGGGGTGCGATGGTGTTGTGCCTCGTGACACAGATATGTATAGCTTAAGTGACACGGGCATATCTATCGATGCTGCCAAGCAAGAGTCATTCAATAAAAAATTAGCCAATTACGCACACGATAACAATCTCTCAGTTGGGCTAGAGGATAGTAAAAATCAAATTTCTACGTTAGTTGAGTATTATGATTTCGCCGTCGTCAATGAGTGCTATGCCAATGAAGAGTGTGATTCGTATAAGCAATTTATAGATAGTGACAAACCAGTATTGGATGCTGAGTTTAACAAAACTTACTATACAGATACTACAATGCAAGAAACTGTCTGTAGTGATGCAAAAGCAAGAGGATTTAGTACTATTCTTGTCTCCTCAGATTTGAACAATACGTATCAGTACTCATGTGACTAATAGCAGTTCTAATTTTTTATTTAATTAGTCGCTTAAATGAGTTTAGTTGTTTCTGAGGAGAGGTTGCTGTTTGGTTTGATAGGCTTGAGGAGAGTAGTATCTGTTCTAGCTGAAGATGTTCGAAATAGTGGTTATATATAGCCTCTACGCGCTTGGTCATTAGTGCTACAGTAGAGATGGTTGGGTGGTGCTCAAGAATAGATGAGATATCATTGACGAGCTCATCCTCTATCGTAAAATTATTACTCTTTGTAGTTTGTTTGTGAGAGAGGATATCCCAAAGTGCTAGCTTGGACTCTTTTAGAAGCCATATTTTTTGGTCATTGTTATTGATTGGATAGTTTGATACAAGACTCAGAAGTTGCCAAAATTTGTCATTTTTTGCTGTATGGTAAAATCCATTTGATATATCTTTTGCTGTAGGAAAAAAACCTAATATCAGTGTTTGAGAGTCCGAAAAGATAATCGGCTCAAAAGGGTGAGCTTTCACAGTAAATTTACTTGCATGCTTTTTGCATATTTCTGATGATCAACACGAGCAATGCTATTGCAAACACTTTGAAATCTATTTCACTGGCCAAATGTATGCTGTTAAAGAGTTGACTCTGCGTGACTGCTTCGCCTTGAGCTTGCATTGAGAGTATTTGTGGGATATAGTAGTGACCAAAAAATAGTCCTGATGCTACAGTAATAATAGTTGCTAGAGTTGTAATCGAGTCTCTTTCGAACATTTTATATTTATACCCCTCGTAGAGGAAAATAGCTACGAGTGAGAAGTCTACCAGATAGGAGAGTCGGACAAAATTTTGTGTCATTATTATGCCCTCTTGATATCTACTGAGTACTCCGTCGCCTAACCAGTGGGTTGAATGAAATACTACGGGTGCCACGACAGCTCCAGCATATATGCCAGCACCTAGCGTCGCACATAAGAGTAGCAAATACAACATAGTTGAGATTTTAAAATATTTTTTCATACTTATTCCTGATATTTGATTATGAAACCTCTATCGAGATCGGCATAATCTTTGTAAAATTCAATCTCATTTATACCCAAACTATCTACGTATGAGCTTATAGCATCTCGTTGATCGTACCCCATTTCACATGCTAGATACTTGACACCTT
>CAYWGB010000070.1:0-5764 GCA_964457825.1 uncultured Campylobacterales bacterium
TGCTTTAGATGCCTTTGCTAGCGCCTCACGAAGAAGCTCTAGACTGATGCCTCCAAGCTTGATATCCATCTGCATGGCTGTTGTACCATTGGCAGTACCTGCTATTTTGAAATCCATATCGCCATCATGATCCTCTAGTCCCATAATATCTGTCAATACCGCATGTCTATCGTTGTCAAGTATCAATCCCATTGCCACGCCCGCAACAAGAGAGTTTGTTTTTACATTTGATGCTCTTAATGCCAAAGAGCCACCACAAATCGTAGCCATAGACGATGAGCCATTGCTCTCTAGTATCTCAGAGACCAGACGGATAGTATTATCTCGCGAATTCATGATAGTCGGTTCCAGTGCTCTTTTGGCCAAATTACCATGCCCAAGCTCACGCCTACTGGCTGGACCAACAGGCTTGGCCTCCCCTACTGAGTACGGTGGGAAGTTATAGTGAACCATGAAGTTTTCATTTTGTGTCTCACTAGACGTGATTAGCTCATACATTTGAGCATCCCTCTTATCTCCCAATGTTGCAACCACGAGAGCTTGTGTTTGTCCTCGTGTAAATAGTGTAGAGCCATGAGCCGAAGGCAGTATGTTTGTCTCGATATCAATCTGACGTACCTCATCCAAGCCTCTTCCGTCCGCCCTTATGCCTCTATCCAGTATCATATCGCGTACTACATCTTTTTTATATTGATGCAGCGTATGCTCTAGCTGACTTTTAGTCTCTTCACCGCATTTCATCTGGGACTCAATTTTAGCAAGTAGTTTTGAGAGTTTAGTAGAGCGTTCGCTAGTCGACATTTCGGCAATAGCTAGCAGCACTTCATCATGATATTGCTCTTTTATTATCTGATACAACTCATTATTTTGCTCCATTTTGTTCATAGTTAATTCGAGTGGATTGGCCACAAATTTAGCAAAATCACTCTCATACATTGATGATGCTTTTGAGATTTGTGAAGTGGCCTGACTTATGAGCTCGACTAGTTCCTCATCGCTACATTCGTTTGCACTATGCTCCGCATCAATGAGTGATGATTTAGATCCCATTTCTATCATAAGTACGTCATCATTGGAGCCCACAACGAGCAAGTCTAGAGTACTCTTTACCTGAAGACTCAGAGGAGAATTTATTTGAATTTCGTTATTCAGCATCGATAATCTGACGGCGGCGATAGTCTGACTGACCGGAATATCAGAAACAAATAGTGCTGCATTTGCTGCATGAAGAGCGGCTATTTGCATATCGACATCATTATCTGCACTAACTACGGTAATAGTGATATTGACAGGAAAGTGAAAGCCACTTGGAAAAAGTGGCCTAAGAGATCTGTCTATTATGCGTGATGTCATCATTTCAAATTCGCCAGGTCTACTCTCTCTCTTTACAAAACCACCCGGTATTTTTGCTGCGGCATATGCTTTTTCAATATACTGAACAGTTAGAGGTAAGAAATCTTCCTGTACAGGGGTTTCATCTATAGCGACGGCTGCTATCAAAACTGCATCTTTTTGCTTGTACATAACTGCACCGCTTGCCTGCTTGGCTACTTTGTTAAAGATATACTCTTCTTGCAGATTGTTTATATCTAATTTTACTGTTTGACTATTCATGGTTATTAATTATCCTTTGTAACTCTTTTAAATTTGGTGTTGGTAAATTCTTATAGTAATGCTCCACAGAAACGTAATCATTTATCGTATGAGCAGAATATACGCCATCACTTACTTGCGTCAAACTCTCATAAGAAAAGCTATCTAGTACTGGTACTGCAATATAGACGTTTTTTACCTTTTGTGATATCATGCTCTTTATAGCAAGTAGTGCTGTGATGTCAGTCTCCACACACTCATCGATCAATACTACTACTCTATTTTTTAAATCTGTGAGCTCTTTGGACTCTCTGCATACCTTTTGATGTGCTATGATTTTATTATGATACTTTTTTGTTGCCTGATCATACACCCATGCTATGTCGATACCGAATGAGTCTACAAATGCGTGATGGACCAAAACATCCTGAGTTTCACTTACCTTTGCTATAATCAACTCACGATTTTTTGGAGCATAGATATTCTCGCTCAATAACACATGCAGATCTGCATTTAGTTTTGTCGCTACCTCTTGTCCTACAAAAACTCCGCCACTACTGAGAGCTACTACCGCTACATCTCTTTTTTTCAACTCATCAACTGGCATGACTGATAATAACTTTTTAGCTGCGTCCAGTCTGTCGTTAAACAAATGTGTATCTACTTTTTTTGGCACATTGCCTCCTATCATAATGTCAACCCGCCCAATGGTACGAGATTGACTGTTACTTCAAACTTATCTTCATTCTCCAGTACACCACCAACATATGTGGATTCCCTAGAGTATGTAAACTTTGTATTCCAGCAATCCTTATCATAGGTAAATCCTGCTTTATACTCGATTGCATGTCGATTCTCTTTTCGTAAATCATATGTAGTAGATGCAAATAATTTGAGTCTATCGTTATATTCATATGTCAATCCTGCATCTAACTGATTTTTGCTAACTATCTCTTTTGCGAGGTCTTTTTGCCAATCATTTCCTACGATAAATGACCATTTATCTGCACTGTACTTGATATAATTTCTTGTTTTTTGCAAAGATTTATATCTCCATGAGTACTCAGAGATATCGTAGAATTTCCACTTATCATAACTAAGAGAGAGTTCGTGCCTCAAGAGTCCTTTTTTGTACTCACTATCTGGATAATAGGTTTGTGAGATACGTTGTTTAAACTTGAGACTCCTATCCTCACCGTAGTAATATTGTGAGAATCCAAATTTTATCTTGTCATCAAATGGCTTATATGTAATAAATGTCTCTTTTGTGTCATCATCAAGCTCATCATATTTTTCCAAATAGCTAGGTGTTGTATCTTGATGACTATACTGTGCATAAAACTGCATCGAGTGCATAGCATCACCATATCTCTTGGATATATCGCTATATATTTTAAACTGGCTAACCAGAGCGATATCACTGATGCTATCTGCAGCGTCCACTCCTTTGAACTTAGCACTATAGGCTTGAATTTTTTCAGTGAACTTGTATTTCAGATAGTCACCAAAAACAGTATTTCTATATTCTAACGGCATAGAGAAATCAGCCACTACTGCCTCTGAGCCCTCTTTACGCTTATGATTGAAGATATTTGCTTCTATATGATATGTGAGATTATCAGCAATCTCCTTTGTGTATTTTCGAAACATGACGGCAGGTTCCAGCTGAAGTGTTGCATCGTTATTGGCGTCAGAGGAGAGTCTAAAGTGTCTGGTCCCTACTCCAAAATAATAATCATCATTATAGAGCATATAGTTTGCTCTAGACTCTCTATATTTGCTATATAGATGATGCATTAGCTCATCTTTTTGAAGATTGATGTAGTCTATATCATTATAGTCTTGCAGATTTATATATAGCATATCACTGAACCCATTTGGCTTCAGCCCCTTTAGAACATTGTTACTCTCATACCTGATTTCCATCCCTTGATATGATTTTTTATCTACATCATACTCATCTATATATTTAGAGAAGTTTCGGAAATAGCCAACTCTTATGCTGCCATGTGAGTCTGAGCTGTCGGCAAACCTCAGTGTTGCATACACTCCTGCACCCCTTTTGTGTCTCACTTGTGGGTTAAACTCGATATCTATCCAGTCTCTTATGGCCCAAAAAAATGGTTGTGAATAGAGGTAGCCCCCCTTGGTTGTGTACCCAAATTTAGGTGTTAAAAAACCAGTAGTCCTATCTCTGAGCGTAGAAAAACCAAAATATGGTAGATAGAATATCGGTATCTTCTTGACATAAAAACGAGCATGCTTCATGATCACAAAATGCCTCGTGGAATTATAGTCAGCTTTTGAAAATTCTATATGCCAGTCTGGATTTTCTTTATTACAACTAGAGTAGTTGGCATCTTTGAAATGATAACACTCTTTGTCCTTGATGGCACTCGGTGCAGATGCCCACTGATGCCTATCACCATCAAACAAGAACTCATTAAACTTAATTCCCTTCTCTTCTATATCTATCACGGCATGTGTAGATGATATCGTGCCACTATTCTTGTCTGTTATTTTTACGTTATCCCAGACCTCCAGGATCTTGCCATCTCTTAGATATTTTGCATGAGATGCCTGATAGACAATACCGTTATGTTTTACCTTTACTGCTCCATCTGCATATATGTACTCATCATCCACTTTTACAGACTTGGCGGTAAATTTGTAACCAACTTTTGGATCCGTTGCTTCTATACTACCATCGACATATAGTCTCTTATTTTGATGGTTGTACTTGGCATGTTTTGATTTGTAAGTGACACCATTCATCAATAGCACGACATTGCCATCGGCATAGACGTATTGTTCATCTATCTTTATTTTGTCTGTCAGTAGAGTGGTTTTATCCTTTTTATTTACAGCTTTGACTTTGCCATTGGCATATAAAATTTTTGCATTTCTGTCATATTTGGCATGCTCGCATCTGTACAGTGTGCCCAAGTAGTCCAATGAGACATCTCCATCTGCATAAACAAATCTATCATCTCCGCTCATTGTATTGGCTACAAGTGTTGCTTTTGCACCGTACACACTAGTTGTTACAAACGAGAGCATCAACAGTAAAGTTTGGGCTAGACTCCTAATCTCTTGAGACATCTACTACTATACTCTTGGATACAAGACCGTGCAAAGTCTGTCTCTTGGGCGTAAACAATGCCACTATAAAACCTATATAAAAGAGCATCTCACTTGAGAGCCTAATAGCAGCACGTAATATGGCTTGCACATACCCTATATCTGATCCATCTAGATTAACAACCTTGGTTTTTGTAAAATATTTTCCCACTGTCATACCGCCATATCCAACCAACAAACCATGATAGATAACTTTCAATAGTAGTATATATGGTAGATATTGTGTCATGAAAATCCTAGACGCGCTATTTACAGCATCGGTGTATGCTTGAATATCTGCTATGTCAGGAATAGTCTCTGCCAATTGTGTCAGTTGCTTAGAAAATATGAAAAGCATCAAAATCAAAACGATGAAATCATCTATCATAAACGATAGTGATCTCTTGGTAAATGATGCGATTGGCTGTTGCATATTAACTCCTAAGCACTTGATATGCTATATCTGTACGACACTGCTTACCTATGAAGTGCACTTGCCCTACCAGCATATATGCTCTATCTCTAGCTTGCTTAATGGTATCACCCAGGCCAACACACACAAGTACTCTGCCACCAGAAGCATACATGGTGCCATTTGCGTCTTTAGTCACTCCTGCATATGAAATGTGCGAATTCATTGCAAGCTCTTCGTGATTGATATCATCTACGACAATTTGCGCATCTGGTGCCTGAGAGTATGGATACTCTCCACTAGCCATGACTACACCGACTGCATATCTATCATCAAACTCTATTTTGCACTTTGCAATATTGCCAGTTGCTGCTGCATAAAAAAGTTCACTAGCGGGAGATTTGAGCAGTGGCATCAACACCTCACACTCTGGATCTCCAAACCTAACGTTATATTCCAGAATAATTGGTTCATCATCTACCACCATTACGCCTATAAATAGTACACCTGTAAATGGATTGCCTTCAGCTTTCATTCCCGCAAGTGTCGGCTCAATGACTCTGGAGTTTATCTTGGCATATATATCATCATTTACCAAAGGAGTGGGCGCATATGCACCCATACCGCCTGTATTTGGCC
>CAYWGB010000071.1:0-5577 GCA_964457825.1 uncultured Campylobacterales bacterium
ACTATTGATGATAAACCATATATCCATTTCCAAACAGATTTGACTAATGCTAGTTTTTCTCTTTGGAATATTGCCAAGGAAGGGATTTGATTATGAAAAATATATTGATTTTAATAATATTGTTAGCAGGCATTGCAAGTGCAGATAATTCTACCTGTCAGGATATTTTATCTAAAAAAGATACTAATCAGTATGCCACGAGACCAAGTGATACTGTGTGTCTAATGTAATCTACGTCGTAACCTTAATAATTAGCAAAGAGATGCTATAATCATAATTGACCGACAGTCAGTCAGCAAAGGAGTCGTATGGCTATTATCGTAGACAAAGAGCAAAAAAAGCGAGATATAGCACTTGCCTGTAAAGATCTAATCATATCTGAAGGAATGATGGAGCCGACAATCTCTACTATCGCGCAAACTGCAGGCATTGGCAAAGGTACATTTTATGAATATTTTAGTTCAAAAGAGGAGCTCTTATTTGAATTAGTGACAATCTTGATGGGTCGTTATAATGAAAATCTCGAGCAGAGACTCAAAGGTGCCAAATATACAAAGGAAAAAGTCAAAATCTTTGCAGAGTTTTTCTATGCACCACAGAGTAAAGAGCTGAGGATTTTGTATAAGATGTTTACGGCCATAACACTTTTGGACTCACGCAAAGAGATGAAAGCATTCCAGACCGAGTGCTTTGATATCTACTATAAATGGTTTGAAGCAATTCTGCAAGAGGGCATAGAGAACAAAGAGATAATCCCCAGTGCCATTCATCTATCAAAAGGGATATTTGCCACAGCAAAAGGACTTTTTATTGCACATGAAACGACCAACAATAGCATAAATTTACAAGAAGAACTATCTATCTATATAGATACAATATTTGACCTAATAAAGGAAAAGAGATGAAAAAACTAGCTTTACTCGCTCTCATGACAGGAAGCATATACGCACAGAATATATACGCAACTTTTAAAGTGGCACCACAAAGAGAAGCAAGCCTTGCATTTAGTGCGGGCGGAATTGTCGCCAAAGTTAATACAGACATAGGCAAAGTGGTCAAAAAAGGCGACATACTAGCAAGACTACAAAATGATGATTTGAAAGCATTGCTATCAAGTGCGGCCATTGCTAGAAAATATGCAAAAAGAACATATGACCGTCAACATAGAGTTAAAGACACGATAAATAAAACAAGACTAGATGCATCATCTTTTAAATACTATAGCGCAATCGCACACGCTAAGTACCAAAAAAGTCTACTCAACAAAACATACCTCAAGGCTCCATTTGATGGAGTAATTTTCTATAAAAAGATTGAGGTCGGAGATGTCGTGAGCGGCATGGCACCAAGAACAGTACTAAAGATACAGAGTCAGCACAAGCGAAAACTTATATTGAGTTTTGACCAAAAATATAGCTCCATTGTAAAAGTAGGAGACACTTTCAAATATCAGATAGATGGTGCCGATAAATCCTACACTGGAAAAATCACCAAGGTATACCCTACAATCGATATGCAAAGCAGACAAGCTACCGCAGAAGTCGCTACTGAGGGTTTCATGCCAGGAGTATTTGGTACAGGCAATATAGAAATCAAGGGTGAGTAATGTATAAACTAGCAATCCAGAGACCAATAGCAACAATAATGGGGATAATGGTTTTTATTGTTTTTGGATTTATCTCCTATTTTAAAATGCCAGTCAATCTATTTCCTAATGTAGATTTCCCTGTTGTCTCCATACAAGCTATATACCCCGGTGCAGATGCCCAAGCAGTAGAGAGCAAAGTGACAGACAAGCTAGAAGAAGCAATCAGCGGGATAGATGGAATCAAAAAGATTAAATCCACAAGCTATGATGGGTTTAGTTTGGTAGTGGTGCAGTTTGAGCTAGAAAAAGATTTGGACGAAGCCACAAATGATGTGCGTGACAAGATAGGGGCAGTTAACTTACCGGACGGAGCCAAGAAGCCAACAGTTCGAAAGCTTGGGATTGGTGGTGAGGTTATAGATCTTTTTGTGGCAACCAAAAGTGGCAACACAAAAGAGCTAATGCATCTGGCAAAAGAGAAAATAAAACCTAAACTACAGCGAATCAAAGGAGTAGGAGAGGTCTCTATCTTGGGCTATAGGGCACGAGAAATCAGAATCTTCCTAAACCCTCAAAAATTGGCAAAATATCAAGTAAGTGCCAGTGAATTGAGCAGAAAGATTAGTGCAAACAATTTATCTTTGGGAATTGGCAAGATAGAGAACTCGAAACAAGAGATTATCGTCAAAGTCAAAGCGGATGCTGACACGGTAGCTGAGCTCGAAAATCTAATCGTAAAACCAGGACTAAAACTAGGAGAAGTGGCACTAGTGCAAGATGGACTTAGCGATCTTAAAACATACGCTAGCCTTAATAGCAAAGAGGGAGTAACGCTCGTCGTCAAAAAAATATCTGGCGAGAATGTATTGAGTATCATCAATCATGTCAAAGAGATAATGCCAAATCTCAAAGAGTTGGCGGGTGATGATTATACGCTACAGCTCGTCAATGACCAGTCGGATAAAATTTTGGTCAATATGCACAATGTAACTTTTGATCTCATATATGGTTCTATATTGGCAATCATTATTGTCTTTTTATTTTTACGAAATGCTAGAGCAACTATTGTCTCTGCTATTGCTATACCAGCTTCTGTGATAGGCACTTTTGCCATTATCAATTGGCTTGGCTATGATCTAAACCGCCTTAGTATGATAGGACTCACATTGGCAATAGGTATTTTTATAGATGATGCAATCGTTGTCATAGAAAACATCACTAAAAAAATGGAAGAGGGTGTGAATGCTGTGCAAGCTTCCCGAGAAGGAATTGCCGAGATCGCATTTTCTATCTTGGCCATCTCCGCTGTACTGTTGGCTGTATTTATTCCAGTTGCCTTCATGGATGGCATAGTTGGACTATTTTTTAACTCTTTTGCTATGACAGTAGCCTCTGGCATAGTGCTCTCATTTTTTGTCGCTACGATGCTAATCCCATCTATAGGTGCAAGAGCTTTAAATGCAAAAGAGAGCTGGTTTTATGGAGCGACAGAACACCTCTTTGTATGGATGGAGGATTCCTATACTAAACTTTTGCAAATTTTACTACGATTTAAAATTATCACAGTCATAGCAACTATTGGGATACTGATTGCCAGTCTAGGACTGAAAGTGGGCATGGATTTTATGCCAGTAGAGGATAATGGAGAATACAGGGTGATACTTAGAGCACCTGTAGGTACAAGTCTAGAGGCTATGAAAGAGCTATCGAGACCTATCTTGCAGGAGATTCAAGATGATAAACTGACCCAATATGCGATACTCTCGATCGCTTATAACGCAGCAAAAGAGCCATATAGAGCACGAATCTATGTAAAAACAATACCAAAAGAGCAGCGTATCGGAATGCCACAAGCAAAAATAATCGAAAATTATAGAGAGAAATTTTCCGGTATAAAAGCACTCAAAATATCAGTAGAAAAACTGCCACCATTTGAGACAGGTGAGAGTGTTGCGCAAGTGCAGGTTGTCATTACAGGAGAGAGCTTCCAGAAATTAGATATCATCTCTCAGAAGCTAATGGAGCAGATGGGCACCATCAACGGGCTTGTAGGAATAGATAGAGACTATGAAGAGGGTAAACCACAATACAACATAACAATAGACAAGAGCGCGGCTTCTAGAGCTGGTGTCAAAGCTAGCGATGTGGCACAGCTCATGTTGGGTGCACTCTCGAGTGATAGTGCGATATCTAGTTTTCAAGATGCTGGACGTGAATACGATATAACTATGCGGCTAGAGGATAGATTTAAAGAGAGTATTAAAAGCATACAGGCTTTGAAAATTAGAGCAAGTAATGGTACTTTGATATCTCTTGATGGGCTCGTAAGGATAGAGCCAAAGGTAAAACAAGCCTCTATTAAACGATACGATATGGAGCATACCGTCATGGTATCCGCATCTACAAACGGAGTGAGTCTAAATATCGCAGTTGCAAAAATAGAAAAACAACTCAAAGATATATTGCCACATGGGTATACATATAGATTCAATGGAGATGTAGAGCATATGCAAGACACAGCCAAGGCATTTGCAGGTGCTGTAGGCTTGGCAATCATTTTGATATATCTGATTTTGGCAGCTCTGTATGAGTCTTTTATTCAACCACTCATCATCATGGTTGCTCTTCCACTCTCGTTTACTGGTGTGATGGTAGCACTATATCTAACCGATAATAACTTTAGTCTTTTTGTAATGATTGGTATTATTCTACTATTGGGTATGGTTGGCAAAAATGCTATCTTGGTGGTAGATTATGCCAATCGTGCTATAAAAGATGGATTGGAGTTGAACCAAGCATTGCTAGACGCCGGCAGAAAACGACTGCGCCCAATCTTGATGACAACTGTAGCTATGATAGGAGCTATGGCACCATTAGCGTTTATAGAGGGGCCAGGATTTGAAAGTAATTCACCAATGGCCTTGGCGATAATAGGAGGACTTATAAGCTCAACAATCTTGACACTATTGGTCGTCCCAGCCATCTATAAGCTCCTTTATCCAGTCGATAAATGGTTACGAAGCTGGTACGAAATCTAGTACCGTATATAAGTCTTTGTTAAGTCCTTGATTACTTCACGGTAGTTTCGATATATGCGCAGCCTCTTGAAGTAGACGATGCACTACTTCCGGTTAATGTGCCTATATCTATCGTCACATCAGTGCCACTTATACTATCTCCTGTAGCTTTAATTCATATTTTTGAACTATTTCATCATCTAATTCTGTAGCAATCTCAAGTTTTTGAAATAACTCATCTATCTCTTGTTGCACTTTTCCAGCCTCCTTGGAGTATTCTATAATAGCGTCATTATCTCCAATATTGGAGGCTGTCGTTAATGCTTCGTTGATCATGGCCATTTCCGCTTCTAGCTGCTCTATGGAGTGTTCATACTCTTTTATCTGTTTAGTATACGGCTTTCTCTCTTCGTTTCGCTCTTTTGTGAGAGCCTTGCGGAGTTTTTTACGCTCTTTGTAGTCAATCTTTGGCTTTTTCTTTTTTGGTTTAATGCTCTCTTCCTCTTCCCAGCCTATTTTCTCTAGGAAATCAGCATAGGTTCCATCGAAATACTCTGCGCCATCTTTGTGAAATATTATCAATGCATCAGCCAGTCTATGCAAAAGCATCTCGGAGTGTGTGACCATGATGAGTGAACCCTCAAAATCATCTATCGCGTCAGCCAGTGCATCGATGGATTGCATATCCAGGTGATTCGTTGGCTCATCCAAAAAGAGTAAATTTGCACTAGTAGCGATGATTTTACCCAGCATTACACGACTCCTCTCTCCACCAGAGAGTACCTCTATTTTCTTATCTCCCAGCTCACCAGAAAACATCATCCTGCCAGCGATATTGCGTGCTTGTGGTATGCCTACATCCTTGGATACTGAGGCTATCTCTTCGACGATGCTATTTTTGATATTTAGTCTCTCTATATTTGTCTGTCCAAAATGAGCAAAGGTAGTAGACGGATGATACTCCATGTTGCC
>CAYWGB010000072.1:0-5559 GCA_964457825.1 uncultured Campylobacterales bacterium
TTATAAATCTTGTAGATATTCTCAGCTTTTACAGTATCGGTTGTCTCATTGCTGATAGTTATAGCATATCTTAATCCAATAAAAGCCTTCTTGTATTGTGTATCATGCTTGGTTGCAACAAAAGGTAAGCCAAGAAAAGGAGATAGTCTTTTAAGCATCTCAATTGTACGTTGCTTATGGGCATGTATGATATCAGGCTGAAATTTTCTCAAAATGCTATATAGGTACCATAAGAATATAGGATTATTTCTGCTCTTTTTGGGGTCTATTGGTACAAAGTTGACATCTTGGGTGATGTACTTTTTAAAGCTTTTATCCGCTATTAGCAATACAGTATTATCTTTAGCCAATCTATTAGATAGATCAAGGCAAAATTTTTCCATTCCTCCCAATGAGGTACCATGCAAAAACTGTATTATTCTCATCTCTACTCCTTATATTTACGACATTCGGCGCTGTCAAATGTACTCGATTCACTTTTGGAGATCTTTTGTATCACTTCTCTAATCTTATGTGCAATTTCCTCAACAGAATCTATCGTTGTTACAGAGAATTCATTTTGCACATAGTGAATATCCCCAAGCATATCTAGTGCAACACGCTGAATACGCTTGTTATTTTCAAACTTCTTCAGAATATTTTGATAATTCTTGTCTGGATTTGCTTGCCTAGGCGATAGAGTCACAACAGGTTTATGTGAAGCAATGCCTTCACTTATCATTGATGCACTCTCTTCTGTGATATACACTATCTCTGCTAATTTTAAAAACGCACCTACAACTTGTTGGGGATTTTGATGATATGCGACAAATACCTTAGCTTTCATTTCCTCCCTCATTCTCATCTCCAACACTTTTGAAGTTCGAGGAGATGTCGTCACTAACCAATCTATATCATCTGACGTCTGATTTACATATCTTATGAGAGTATCGATATCTTCATCTGCATAATTATATCCCGATCCATCTCCACCCACAAGTAGTGCCTGATATGGCTTCTCGAGGCAAAGTCCATGTGCTGAACAAAATCTTTCAATATTATCAAGAGTAGACACCACAGGTGCTACGTCTAATATAACCTGATTTTCTAAACCGAGATCCAACACGGTCAACACCATTGTAAACAGTCTGCTGTCAAGCTTCTTAGGATTTCCAATAAATATAGTCGTTGCACCAAACCACAATCCAATCAGAGCATTCAATATAGATGTCTCCTTACCTGAAGAGACAACAATATCCGGATGAGTTGAAAAATTAACCCCTTTGTAAAAGTATTTAATAATATCAGGAGAGCAGTGCTGCAATATCGTTCTTCCTATTTTATGATTTAGCATCAACCTGAGAAGATACTTACCAACTCTTCTAGCCTTGATTTCAACATACTTCTTTTCGACTACTTCAAATGATTGAATCGCTTCGGCTACAGCCATGCTCTGCTTATAATGGCCAGGTCGCCCATCACTCAGTACCCACATCACACTCATCTGTTAAGCACCTCAACATAAACTCTCTCAACCTCATCCACCATTGCCTTCATAGTAAAATGCTCTTTTGCAAATTTAAAACTGCTGGAGTACTCTTGTGTAATATCGGGGTAATTCTCTTGCACCTTTGCAATTGCTCTGGTAAGTTCTCCCTTGTCACCCACAGGCACAATTGCAAACTCAGGTAAAATACTCCTTATGTCAGACACATCCGTAGAGACTACCGGTATCTCACAAATTAATGACTCCACAAAAACATAAGGGAGTCCCTCTCTATCTGACGATATTACAAAGAGATTACAATCTCGCATGATATCAACGGCATCCTCTCTGTATCCCGTAAAGATAACTTTGTGTTCGATATTCAACTCTTTAACTAAAGACTCCATCGCTTCTCTTTGTGTTCCTTCTCCAACTATTAGAAGCGTCAAATCTAGATCTTTAATACTCGATATAAGCAGGGCAAAGTTTTTCACAATCTCAAGTCTACCTACGGCACATATGACAAATGTTTCGTGTTTGATGCCAAATTCGTGCTGGAGGTATCCTTCTCTTTTTTGTCTGTTTTCCAATGCTATGCCATTATATATTACACTTTTGTTTATATTTTTCACCTCTTTTAGTACTTCCTCAGAAACGCCTATCACATGGTCAAACTTCACAAAACTATTCAAGTTTTTTTTCTTTGAGTGCAATGTTGCTATAGATTTGATATGCCTAAGGGCAAAGAGGCGTATTCTTGCAATCATGTCCACAGCCTTGTTGGCATGTGCATGTACAATACTAGGATTAACACTACTAACTATTTTGAATAATTTAAAGAGAGTAAAAAGATTTCTGCGTCCTTTGGTGAGATCTAGCACATGAAATGACACATCTTTTAAAAACCTCTGCATATACTTTTCATGGGCAATCACATGAACATCATGCTCTTTAGATAGCTCGTTGCATAGCTCTACAAAATGTTTCTCTAGACCACCCTCTTCATCTCCTGCCATGATTTGGAGAATTTTCATTTTTTTATGCCTCGTTTACCATGGCGTATTTTCAAAAGAAATGCGATAAAGTTATCTTTGCCGCTAATTGTAATACGCTTCAGTAGATATGGGTTGGCCTGCATGATATTGTCTATGCCTTTTTGTGTCGTTACTCCACTAATATATCCTGCCTTCTGAACCAGTCTCCAGTCATCATCGTCAAAAAGCCCAAATGGATAGCAAAAAGAGTTACACTCTGTACCAAAGTCACTCTCGATTATCTCTTTTGATTTTCTAATCTCTTTGACTTTTTTATCACTACCAATATTTTTAAAATTATCATGTGTCATAGTATGCGATCCTATCTCGACCAAACCACTCTGCACCATCTCCATAATCTGCACATCTGTCAATTTTGGCTCTCGCATTAGCTCCCCTCCACTGTTGGCTTCTTTGCGTTTTGATGACCACTCACGATTGTGCCTATCAACCACCAAGTAAATCGTTGCTTTGGCATTATATCTCTTCAAGATTGAAAATGCGTGTATATAGTTATCCTCATATCCGTCATCAAAGGTAATCGCTACTGATTTTTCTGGCAACAAATTCCTACACATCAAGAGCTCATTCATTGTAGCAAAATACCATCCATTGTCACTAAGATATTTAACCTGTTTCTCGAACATTGATGGAGATACTCTCAGCCCTTTAAATTTTCCATTTGTATGCTCTTTAATCATATGATACATCAAAATACGAGGATAAGAATAGTCGATAGGCTTTTTCCACCAAGCATAACGATAAGAGTAGTAAAGCATTGATGAGATCAAAAGACAAACAGCGACTATGTACATATCTTACTCTTTTCCATTCAAGTCCGAACACTCTTGCGTATCATATTCTATAAACCCATTGCTTCCATCAATCGAAGTGCCTTGTATGTAGTATTGACCATCATCGTTTGGATTATCTATACTGTATCCTAAAGTATTTGCTACAAGCTTCCCAAGCGTATAGTGATTGTAGCATTTCTGTCTCTTGTAAATCTCTATTAACTCTCTATCGACATTGTTTGTGTAAATAAAAATCGGAATTTTCGATGCTTCTTTATCCAAGAAAGAGTGTCCATATCTACCATTTTCTTCGGGTAGCCCCATCATTTCAGCATGATCAGGCACCATAAACATAACACTATTGGGGTGTTTTTTTATCTCATCAACCACTGCAGAAATAATATAATCAGTATATAGTATTGCATTATAATAGCTATGTAGCATATGAGTATGAAACTCCATATTTTTAAATGGATACTTGTAAAATCTCTCGGGTGTAGACTCTTCATAAGGCGAGTGTGAGTTTCTCTGATGAAGAATAATAAAATTCTTTTCTGTAAAATCTATCTCACTTAGAGCCTTTACTAAATTTTCATCTTTTCCGATAACTGCCTTTACCGTCTCTGCATCACCTACATATGGTGCCATAATATTTAGCTTTTGGGTTGTCAGATAATAAACATGATACTTGTTTTTTTTCGCAAGGCTCAGAAGATTTGTATTGCTCTTACCAATCAAAGCAATATTTTCAGGCTCTCTTTTTAACAAAAAGAATGTTGGTACAGCCGTCAAGGTATCAACACCAGAAGAGTATCCTTTGCGATAAATAAAATTTTTGTCATACTTCAGCTGATCAAGATGGGGAGTATTGTTTGGCTTGGCACCAAATAAGTGCATATGCTTATAGCCTAAACTTTCCCCCATGACCATAATAATATTTTGTGGAAGCTTCACATCTGCTTTTTCTATTTTGTAGGGTTTAAAAACCTTTATAGCCTTCTCTTTCAAAAAATATTTTGGAACCTCTTTGCCTATGAATAACGAAACACTATTGAGCATATTAACAATAGATATAGAACCAGACGTAGGTCTCATTATCGATATATTACTGCGTTTGTATACAGAATAAGGCAACACTAAAAGTGGTATAATCAAAAGTATACCTATATATTTTACCGTCACTACACGATGATTACTTTTATGGAGCAGCCAAAATCCTATAACCATTTGAATACTCCACAGAATAAGTGGAGTCGACATATACTGTATCACACTGGCTAAACTCTCTCTTACTTCTGAAAACTGCGTAAAGAAAAACATTATTTCATAGTGCGTCAGTAAACCGTGAAAAAAAGCAAAGTGTATCAACTCGACCAAAGAGAGAAGAGTAAAAAATACAAAAACTATTCTCTTAGATTTTTGGGAAGGTAGTGCCAATATTAACGACACAACAACGATGAGACCGATTATTTCCCTCCATATCTTTTTGGCAACAACAATAAAACCATCTTCAAGCAAATAGTAGACTATATCTGGCAATAACAATACGAAAGTCAAACTAAGGGTAAATATTATATGTTTAAGTAGAAGTGAGTTTATTTTATTATGCATTGAATTCATCCCTTAGTTATCGATATATGGCTTTATACACTTCTACTGTCTTGTTGGTCATCTGCCCTAATGAGAAATTGTTAGATATATATCCGTATCCATCAAAATGTAGTATCTTTGCCTGAGTAATTTTATCGTTTAGTGCCTGATAGTCTCCAATATCATAAAAGTAACCATTGACTCCATCTCGCACAATATCCAACACGCCACCATGCCCAGTAGCAACAACTGGGGTATTCAAAGCCAAGGCTTCAGCAACGCTTCTTCCAAAACTCTCAGGTTTTTTGGAGCTACTGACGACAACATCGCTCAATGCATAAATCTCGGCAACATGACTTTGACTTCCTGTGAAAATAATATGCTCTTCTAGGCCTAACTCTTTTATCAACGCTTGCAAAGATTCAAAATAATTTTGCTTATCCTCTCGTACTCCTCCTACTATTAGACCTACGATATTTGGAGTTGTATTTTTAAGCACAGCAAGCGCACGAATAAACGTTTCTAGATCTTTAAGCTGCGTTATTCTCCCTACCGTTGAGACGATCATCTTTTCTCTTAATCTATGTTTAGTCTTAAATATATCCGTAAATACACTATCTGTATGGTTAGGATTAAACTTTTCCAAATCAATACCTCTTGGGATTACAGTAATTTT
>CAYWGB010000073.1:0-5318 GCA_964457825.1 uncultured Campylobacterales bacterium
TCTATGACTAAAATACGCTCTTGTAAAAGTGATTTGATAGTTTCTGTTGCAGACACTGTTAATGCTTCTTTTTAGATTTTACTAATGATGAGATTTTTGCTTGCAATTTAAGCCATCTTTTTATTGGCATAGCTGGAAAACCTGCGTATGTCTCATGACCCTCGAGAGACTTGGTGACTCCCGCTTTTCCTGCTACTGTTACAAAATCACCCAATTGTAAATGCCCAGAGACTGCAGACTGCCCACCCAACACTGTATTTCTTCCCAATGCTGTAGAGCCAGCCACACCTGACTGGCCTGCCATCAATGAGTTTTCTCCAATATCACAGTTGTGTCCTATCTGGACAAGGTTGTCTATTTTTGTACCATGACGCAATAGTGTAGAGCCCAAGGCTGCTCTATCTATGGTGCAATTTGCTCCCACCTCTACATTGTCCTCAATGACTACATTACCGTTTTGATATATTTTGACATGTTCGCCCTGCTTTGTATGCGCAAATCCATAACCATCACTACCAATGACAGTCCCTGCATGAATGATACAACTCTTTGCGATATAACAATCGTGATAAATTGTAACATTTGGATATATAATTGTGTCATCTGAAATCTTGACATTATCGCCCAAATAGCACCCTGGCATTATAGTCACCCCACTCCCAATCACAACACCATTGCCGCATTTTAAATCACTAGCCAAACTACAATCAGTTCCAATGGTTGGTGTATATGTATCAGCGCTAATGGTTGGTGCAAACATTTTACTCACAAGTGCGAGTTTGAGGTATGGTTCATCGGTAATAAGCGGTATCACCCCCTCAGGTAGCATATCTACAAACTTCTCCTCTATCAGGATTGCTGCCGCTTTGGTTGTGGCAAGGTCTGCGATATACTTGGTATCAGATAAAAAACTTAAGTTTGACGGCGTGGCATCCTTGAGGGTTTGTATCGCATCAATATCGACATCTTTTCCTTGGAAATCGATATCGAGACTATTGGTGATTTGTGAGAGTTTGTATGTCATTGGGAATCCTTTAAAAAGGGTACCCACGGGGGCACCCTCACAATATTATCTTTCGATTGCCACCACGCCGCCACGGATGGTCTCTTTAGGATTATACCTAGTCGAGGCTTCTAAAAAATGTTTGATTCGTGACGGCTCATCTGCTACCATGGCTATGACCATATCTGTACCGACATTAACTACACTTCCATTATATGCGTTACATAGTACCTCTATATCACTAAGGCTTTCTGTTATAGGAAATTTGATAAGAACCATCTCTTTTTCTATCATCTCATCATGCTCTATGACTTTAGATACTGGTATTAATTTATGCAATTGTTTTGTAATCTGCTCCATAACACGCTCACTACCGCGTGTAACAATAGTGATATTAGACATATCAGTATGTGGCACAGGAGCTACAGTCAATGACTCGATATTGTAACCTCTAGCCGCAAATAGGCCAGAGACTCGAGCTAATACTTGAGCTTCATTTAGAACCAATACTGATATCACTCTTCTAACAGCTTCCATGCCTACTCCTTGTGATCTAATATCATATTATGAAGTGCTCCACCTGCTGGCACCATAGGTAAAACATTCTCAAATCTCTCTACCAGTACATTTACAAAGGCTACTCTGTTTTGCTTGATGGCATCTTTGATTGCCTCATCAAACTCTTCTTTGGTGCTGACATCATATCCTATGCCACCACAAGACTCTGCTAGAGCAATCCAATTTGGCTGATAACTCAAATCTGTCTCTGCATATCTCTGCTCATAGAAAAATGTCTGCCACTGTCGCACCATACCTAGAAATTTATTATTTAGTATCACATTAATGACTGGTATCTCATTTTCTGAGGCTGTAACCAATTCTTGGACATTCATTAAAATAGAGCCATCTCCCGTGATATTTATGACTGTCTTGTCAGGTTTAGCCATTTTTGCTCCGAGTGCAGCAGGGAACCCAAAGCCCATAGTCCCAAGTCCACCGGAGTTGATCCATTGGTTTGGTCTATCAAATGGATAAAACTGAGCAGCCCACATCTGATGCTGTCCAACATCAGATGTAATGACTGCATTCTCTCCAACCAATTCACCTAATCTCTCGATTGCCCACTGAGGCTTTATCATGCCTGTGTTGTCATCATATTTTAATGGATGAGCTTCACTATACTCGCCAAGTACTTTTCTCCATGACTCATATCTCTTTGGCTCTATATCTGAGGATATCTCCTCAATTAGAGCTCTTACTACCTGCTTTACATCTCCAACTATTGGAAAATCAACATCTACAAGCTTGGCAATATTTGCTGGATCTATATCGACATGTATCACATCTGCATATTTAGCAAACTCGCTCAGTTTACCGGTTACTCTGTCATCAAATCTAGCCCCAAGTGATATGACCAAATCTGTTTCACTCATCGCCATATTGGATGAGTAGTTACCATGCATGCCTAACATTCCTAGCAACAATGGATTGCTATCACCCATAACGCCTCTAGCCATCAGAGTTTCCACGGCAGGTATTTGCGCTAATTCTGCAAGCTCTCTAATCTCATCAGATGCTCCACTCAAGACAGCACCACCACCGATATAGAGTAGTGGCTTTTTGGATTCCACTATTGCTTTTGCTGCTTTTTGGATTTGTCTGTTGTTACCTTTGTAGTTTGGCTTATATGTAGGCAAATCAACTGCATCAGGATATACAAATTTACCCATCTCGCCAGTGATATCTTTTGGTACATCCACTAGCACTGGACCAGGTCTACCGCTTCTAGCTATATAAAACGCTTCTTTCAATACCCTAGGTAACTCTTCTAGACTTCGCACAAGATAGTTATGTTTTGTGCATGATCTAGATATGCCTACAGCATCAATCTCTTGAAACCCATCTGTACCGATTAGAGATAGAGGTACCTGTCCCGAGATGACTACTAGAGGTATAGAGTCAGTATAGGCAGTAGCTAGTCCAGTCACTGCATTGGTAAACCCTGGGCCACTAGTGACCATGGCAACACCTACTTCACCTGATGCTCTAGCATATCCATCTGCAGCGTGTACGGCTGCCTGCTCGTGTCGTGTCAAAATGTGTCTGAATTTGTTCTGCTTGTATATCTCATCATAGACATTCATAATTGCCCCACCAGGGTAACCAAATACTGTATCTACATTTTCAGCGATAATAGCTTCACAAATCATCTGTGCACCGCTCATCTGCATGATTTCACTCCAAATATAATTTTAAATTTGATTATAGCTAAAAATATTTATATTGCCTAGAATTGAGGGAGATATTTCTGTTCTAACAGAACAATAAGCCCATCAATACATCATCCCAAACAACCAAAGTGGTATTTTATTACCATGACCTACCTCCACATCATCTACAACCACATATGAATTGGGGATATTTTTTATCTGTTTGAAGCTTTTATTTTTGCCTCCTATTTCAAAGGTGTATGTCTCATTTATATAAAAATCGCCATCTTTTGAAGCCAAAATTTGACTCTGCAAATAACTCTTATTCTTATGTAAAGAAAAATAGTTTTGAAGTTGATTCATAAAAAAGCTTTCTCTCAGCGTGCCTACTTCAATGTTGTCACAATAAGCATAATTGAGATTTGTGTTGGCGAGATATATCTTTTCTGGTTTTGAAAATATATTATCACCCTTGGCACTCTGATGCAAGATATTAAATACCTTTCCTCTGTTTAGATAATAGATGTATTGATATAGTGTTTTTCTATTGATTCCTATTTTTGTAGCGAGCTTAGATATGTTTAACTCATAAGGTTTTGATGCACAGATTAAGACGACAAGTTGTTTGAGTTTGATGGTAAATTTTGGCTCTATATTAAAGATGTAGGCTAAATCATGTTCTATGGTCGTGTTTATCGTCTCGTTAAGCCTTATAAGAAAACTCTCCTTTTCTCCTTGAAAATAAAATGGATAGTACCCGCACTGCAGGTACTCTTTCCAAAATGCAAATGGCTTAAACTTTGATGTCAGCCCAAAAGCAATCTCCGTATGATTTTCCAAGATATCTTTTAAAGCAAAACTCTCTAACTTTTGTTCTGTTTTTAGCTCTAAAAACTCTCTAAAGCTTAATCCTCCAAACCTATATATCAATGCTCTCCGGCTAAGGTCTGCTTTTGCATGTTCAAGTTTTATGGCATTACTACCGCTAAAGATGACTTTGAGCTCTAAAAAGTCATATATTAATTTTAGATGTTTTTCAAAATCTGGTATTTGATGTATCTCATCGATGACAAGTATCTTTCCTCCTCGTTTTTCAAACTCACTTGCGAGCTCAAAAAGTTCTACACTTCCCAAAAGTAAAAACTCTGCACTCATATATAGCTTCTGCTCCAGTGTCATATCTAATGATTGCAGATATTGTAGCAAAAATGTCGTTTTGCCTATACCTCTGTCACCTATGATACCAATGAGTTTGTTACTAAAGTCTACTTCATCGAAAAAGTATCTTTTGTGGTCTATCTTTAGATTTTGAAGTGACATGGTGGAATATTGCTGTATCTGTTCTAACATAGATATACCTTTTTGCTTATTCTATTAAGCAAAGTATACTAAAAAGTGTTTAATGTGCTCTTAGATATCCCACAGTTAATGGACAATACTTATTCTGGTCACACTCAAAAAGTAATCTATTCTCAGCCTCAATGTCTATCCTTTTTGGTGAATAATTTTTAACGGAGTAATTGTATCAAAATGAAGATTGAAATAGTTTAGTTTACCTGCTGAGTACAGAAGGTAAACTATGTTGATAGTCTCTATATTATGCTTTTGGGTTAGGGCCATAAGCGTTGTCTTCTTTGCTGTCGATTACAAAGAATACTATTAATATCAACGAGAGAATAGGCACAAATGCCAATAGATACCACCAGCCACTTGCATTGATATCATGAAGTCTTCTGACACCTACTGCAATCGATGGAACCAAAAAAGCAAGTAGAGCAATAGTGCTCAAGATAGGGAATTCACCTACGACATTAACCAATAGCATATCAATACCGACTGCAACTGCATATATTATGGTCATAAATAGTATAAAATACCAATACTCCGAGCGTGTTGCTCGCCCACTAAATTGTGCATACTTGTTTTTCATTACATCTAAAAAATAGTTCATTTTTGTTCCTTGTATATTTTTCAAAGAGTATCATTTTTACACTTAAAATGAACAAAAATAGAATCTTTTCCATTTTTACAGATGATATAATTCTACATTATTCACCTGATGTGGATGGTATGGTGTATTTGATATTGCACCAATGTGATATCAA
>CAYWGB010000074.1:0-5308 GCA_964457825.1 uncultured Campylobacterales bacterium
ACCGTCGACCCTCACCTTGGCAAGGTGATGCTCTACCGCTGAGCTACGCCCGCATATTCCATGACCAATTTAAAATTGGAATGCGATTATATCTAAAATAATCTTGAATGTAAAGCTCTGAGAGTTACTTTTATACTAAGGTTGATATAATAATTCAAATCGGACAGGAGTTATGATTGTGGATAAAGATTTTTTTAAAGAGAAAGCGGGCGCATATGAGCAGGATTCAAAACGAGTAAAAAATGTCAAAAATATTGCTGAAGTCATTACGAAAGAGATAGAATTTGATAAATCTATGTCTATTATGGATTTTGGCTCTGGTACTGGATTGTTATTGGAACAAATTGCACCCTTGGTCAAACATATTACAGCTGTTGACATGTCAACAGCGATGAATAACAAACTTCGCTCCAAGCGTGATGATTTGCCGTGTGAACTTGATATCAAAGAGACAGACTTGACAAAATCCAAACTTGATCAAAGGTTTGATTCTATCATATCGTCGATGACCATGCATCACATAGAGGACATTAGATCGATGTTGAGTGATTTCTACAATATGTTGGAGCCAGATGGCACTATTGCGATAGCTGATCTTGATACAGAAGATGGTACATTTCATACGGAAGATACGGGTGTACATCATCAAGGGTTTGATAGGGAGTACATAAAAAATTTGGCCATGGATGTTGGATTCCGAGATGTAAAAATCCAAGATGCGAGTGTAGCACAGAAGCCATATGGCGATTTTCCTATTTTTCTGCTAACAGGCAAGAAATAGTTTTTATTTTCGAACAATTATGCGTCTAAATATGATATAATCGAGCTAATAAAAATAGAAGGATAACCATGATGCGTAGTGATGAGATAAAAAAAGGATATAGCAGGGCACCGCATAGAAGTCTGCTCAGAGCAACGGGGGTGACTGAGGAGGATTTTGATAAACCATTTATTGGTGTTGCAAACTCATATATCGAGATAATTCCAGGACACTTTTTTCTAGATAGTGTCTCCAAGATTATAAAAGACGAAATCAGAGCCAATGGTTGTGTGCCTTTTGAATTCAATACAATAGGTGTAGATGATGGTATAGCCATGGGTCATGATGGTATGCTCTACTCTCTGCCTAGTAGAGAAATCATAGCCAACTCGATTGAGACGGTTATGAATGCACATAAGCTTGATGCAATGATAGCAATACCAAATTGTGACAAGATTGTTCCGGGCATGATCATGGGTGGACTTAGAGTTGATGTGCCAACAGTATTTGTATCTGGTGGGCCAATGGCTGCTGGGCACATGGATGATGGTACAGCTATTGACCTGGCCACTGCTTTTGAAGCAGTAGGAGAATATGAAGCAGGTGAAATTAGTGAAGAGAAGCTAACAGAAATAGAGTGCAACGCCTGCCCTAGTGGCGGTAGCTGTTCAGGTATGTTTACTGCAAACTCTATGAATACCTTGATGGAAGCCATGGGGATAGCACTTCCTGGTAATGGCACTATACTGGCATTGACTCCTGAGAGAGAAGAGCTGTACAGACAGGCAGCGCGTCGCATATGTGAGATTGCAAAATCAGACAGCAAGATCAAGGAGCAATACAAGCTCACAAGTATATTAAATGAAAATGCTGTTCGTAACGCATTTGCTGTTGATATGGCAATGGGTGGCAGTTCTAATACTGTTTTGCACATGCTTGCGATAGCAAAAGAGGCCAATGTTGACTTTAACCTAGCAGATATAAATGCTATTAGTAAAAGAGTCTCTCATATTGCCAAGATATCCCCATCATTAACAACTGTACATATGGAAGATATAAACAAGGCAGGCGGTGTCAATGCTGTCATGAATGAGATGACAAACAGAGGTAGCGATATTTTGGTTGATAATCCAACAATAACAGGTGAATCTTTATATGATCGCATCAAAGACTCCGCTATATTGGATAATGAGATCATACGCACGGTTGACAATGCATACTCTGAGGTGGGAGGTCTTGCTATACTGTACGGTAACCTAGCAGAAGAGGGAGCAGTAATTAAAACGGCTGGGATTACAGGAGAGCGTACTTTTACTGGTAAAGCGATATGTTTTAATTCTCAAGACGAAGCAATAGAGGGTATACTTGCCGGAAAGGTCAAGGCTGGAAATGTAGTGGTTATCAGATATGAAGGGCCAAAAGGTGGACCAGGCATGCAAGAGATGCTGAGTCCAACAAGCCTTATTATGGGTATGGGTTTAGGTGATAGTGTTGCTCTTATTACTGATGGTAGATTTAGTGGTGCTACTAGGGGAGCAAGTATTGGTCATGTTAGCCCAGAAGCGGCAGAGGGTGGCATGATAGGTTTGCTCAAAGATGGCGATGAGATACATTTGGATGTTGATAAATATATACTTGAAGTTAATTTAGATGATGATGAGATTGCAAAAAGAAAAGCAGACTTCAGGCCACTAGTAAAGAGTTTATCAAGCAGATGGCTTAAACAATATAGGGCACTTGTAACAAATGCAAGCAATGGAGCTATCTTAGAGGCCGATTAAAGGCTTTTAATTTACTCGCCTACCCCATTTAAACCTTGCCCTATAAAACGGCCTATTTAGGCTTGTGATTACAACTCTGTGTCTAGCACTAGATGCATGTATAAATTGATTATTTCCTATATAGATGCCCACATGATTTACATATCCACGTCTTCTATGTGATGTATCGAAAAATATTAAATCTCCGGCTCTTAGATTTCTCCTGCTTACATATTTTCCATAATATGCTTGTTGTCTAGATACTCTAGGAATTCTTACGCCTTTACTTTTACGTAGGACATATTGTGTAAACCCAGAACAATCAAATTTGCTTGGTCCAGTAGCACCCCAGACATATCTACGACCTAAATATCTTTTGGCTGTTCTGATTACGTTGGCGTTGCTACCTCTGATTTTTTTAGGTTTTCTATATGTTCTTGCTCTTTTGGTTTTTTTGTTCTTGAGTATATTCCGTGCGCTAGCAATGCGTTTATTGGATTTTACTGATTTTGCATTTTTACTTTTATTTAGTACAATGATTTGACCAATCCTCAATTTGGTTCTTTTGCTCATTTTATTTAGCTTAAGAAGTTCATCTAGATCAATATTATTTCTTTTGGCAATAACCGATATTACATCACCTTTTTTAATCCTATACTTTGTCAATTTATCCACGGTGGCATTTGTTTTGCTAGCCGTGAGTTGTGGTTTTGTTTGTTTGCTAACAGAGGATTTGACTTTTGATGTAGCTGTATTGGCAGATGCCAATTTGGTCACCTCTCCAAGAATCAATCTTTGGCCAATTTTTATAGAGTAATTGCCATGCATACCATTTAAATCAAGCAGTTGACGTAAGCTTATTTTATTCTTTTTTGCTATTGAATATAGGGTATCTTTTTGTTTTACTGTATATATTTTTGACTGTTTTATAGGTTTTGCGGTTATTTTTTGTTTGATATTTTTGGTTTTAGCAATTGAGGTCTTGGGTTCAGGACTGCTTTTTGTTGGAATATTGAGAACTTGACCTATTCTTATGCTGCTAGCACTTGCTAGCGAGTTTGCAATCATCAACTCTTTAGTGCTGATATTATATTTTTTTGCAATTAGACTTAATGCATCACCAGATTGCACTTTGTACTTGATAGTGCCACTAGTCTTAGATGCGTTTTGTGTTACTTGCTGAGAATTAATTGTTGTCTGTTTTTTACCATTGGTTATGCTCTTAATGGTAGTTGTTGCTTTTGTTTGAGTAGTTTTTTTTGTTATCAGTTTTGTTTTGGCTGGTACAACAATCTTGGAAACTGTTAATTCTTGTCCTACTCTTATGAGTTGCTGCTTCGACATTCCACTAAGTTTTCGTATATTTGAAGGAGTGGTTTTGTATCGCCTTGCAATAGAATAAAGCGTGTCCCCTGACACTACTATGTATTTTACAGGTTTTAGATTTTTTGTGTTCTTTCTGATAGAGATGGAGCTATCTTTAGAATTTCTAGCAGGTATTATTACTGTGTTAAGAGAATTTGGAATTTTTAAGGTTTGCCCAACACTTATGAGTTGACCATCCTTCATATTATTCGCTTTTCTGATAACGTTTGTAGGGGTAGATGTCTTTTTGGCTATAGTATAAAGAGTATCTCCCTTTTGAACTTTATATGTATTTTTTTTAGATATTGCCATAATAGATGTAGACGAGGAGTTCTTGTCTGGAAAATAGGTGTCGACAGGAACGATAATTTTTTGTCCAACTTTTAGAACATCTCCGCTAGTCAGTCCACTTGTTTGTTTTAGCTCTTTTACGGTTGTATGGTGTTTCTTTGCTATGATGTATAGTGTATCACCAGGAATTACACGGTAGTCTACGTTTTTTGCGTTCCCTACTGTGAATATGGCTGCAGATAGCATCAATATGTTTGCTAAATTTCTGCTAATTGGCATAAAGACCGCCTTTCAAAATATATTAATTTTATTTTATACTAAAAAATATTATAGAGAGCTTATCTCAAATTTTCTTTATTGAGTAAATATAACATTATTCGCCTAACAAAAAATTAACCGCTTTTAGAGTTTGGATAACAAAATAATAACAGCCTATAATGTATAATAAATTACAAGGAGAATGGCATGAAGACAAAACTATTGATATTACCTATCTATTTAATCTTGACTGGATGTAATGATAAAACAGATATTTTAGCGAGCGATGAGATAGTCAGTCAACAAATATCAGAAACCAAAAGAAAACAAGAGATGAAGAGCTCTACCAATTTTTTAGGTGTGAGTCAAAAAGATGGATTGATAATAATAGATACAAATAAGACTAAACATATTCTTCACAACATGGCTAATACATTGAAAATCGGGGTTAATAATGCAAGTGATGCCATTAAAAAGGGTAGAGTAGATTCTATAAAAGATGTAGGTATATTTGTAGATAACAATAAAATTACAATAGATATAAACAAGACAACAAAATTTGTAAATAGGTGGAAAAATAGTATGGAAGATGCTGTTAATCAGATGGATGAAGCCATCCAACAGATAGAGAAGTCTCTACCTGCAAACTGATTAGTTTAGAGCCTTTTTTGAAGCTTCTGCAATTTGTGAGAAACTCTCAGGAGAGTTCATGGCCATATCTGCAAGAATCTTTCTATCTAGCTCTATTTTTGCTAGTTTAAGGCCGTGCATAAATGTTGAATAGTTCATACCGTTCAATCTTGCTGCAGCATTTATACGAACAATCCAAAGTCTTCTAAAATCTCTTTTTTTCTGTCTTCTGTCTCTATATGCA
>CAYWGB010000075.1:0-5288 GCA_964457825.1 uncultured Campylobacterales bacterium
CATGTGATTGTAGCTACACGACCACCACCGAGTATATCCAGTGGAGCGTTGCAGTTGGTACATTTTATAGAGTAAAATTTTTGACTCATCTCTCTTGAGTCCTTATGCCAAAGGTGTCTATCCACTCTCCTTCATAAACCTCTACGCCTTTTGAGTGTAGCTCTATGGTACGCAGTTTGCTGCCGTGACTAGAGAGATGTATATATCTATATTGGGATCCTATTGCTATCTCTTTCGGCAATGAGCCTTCGAATCCTTCGCATACCCCAGTCCCCATCTCACTAACAAACCAATCTCCCAGTTTTGCACCTAATGAGAGAGTTAAATTTTCCACATTGCCGTATGGGTTAGATATCGGCTGTTCCAATACCATATCGCCCTCATCAACACTAAGCCACCAGCCGTTGCCCTTGGAGTCTTTTAACCACCACTCTTCCCAAAATCCTCTCCCGTACGAGTAGCGTACCATCCCGACAGGCAAATAGCTCACTCCGTCATATTCAAAACTTATTCCAATCTCTATCAGAGACGGTTCTTGGGTTAGTGCGGAGCTCTCCCCAATATTAGCGGAAGTACCATCTTCTAAAAATATAGAAGATTTGCAAGATGTGCACTTTATGAGCTTGGTATATTTGAAATATAAAGGTAGTTCATATCCGCATTGCGGACACTGTAGCGTGCTAAGAGGAGCGGTAAATTTTTTCATAGATAAATTATATCGAGATAGCTATAATAGATGATAATAAAATAGTTCAACCCTAGAGAGTGGCCTCTACTTGCTTTATCCAAAACGGCATGATTCTCTGCTCATTTTTTAGTGTTGTCTTGTCGCCATGACCGGGATAAATAGTATAGTTGCCCTCTATATCCATAGCTCTACGTAAACTAGTTATCATATCATCTCCATTAGAGTATGGGAAATCCCACCGTCCGATGCTTTGTTGAAACAGAAAATCACCACTAAACCAGACATCATCTATCTCGATGATGCTACATCCGGGAGTGTGTCCTGGAAAATGACGATATTGTACCTTGATACCAGTAATCTCGAGTGGTTCATCACCGATTACCTCATGTGTGGGTTTGCTAGACGGTGTACCCTGCTCAAATGGGTCGTTTGAGAGCATAAAGCAGTCCTCTTTTGGGCAGTACAGAGGGATATCGTACTCTTTGGCTAATTCATCATTGCTCCAAACATGGTCGAAATGTCCGTGAGTATTGAGGATTGCGACTGGATTTTTGACATTGGCTTTGACCCAATTTGTCGCACCAATACCAGGATCGATGATAAGCTCTTTGCCGTCCACTTGCACTATGTAGCAGTTTGTTTGATAGTTTCCCATTGGTTGCATTTTGATTTGCATGATATAATACTCCTCATGGATAATAGACTAAATTTTTATACTCTGTTGCAAGATGCACTACTTGGTGATAGTATCGATACCAAAGAGCGTATAGTGCAGCAAGCTTTGGAGTATTGTAGCAAAAATAGTATAAGTCCAAACAAGAGCAAACCGATACTGTTCGAGACACCATCTTACAGTACCATTTGTCAAATAGTTGACCCTAGAGATCTGCCGGCGAGAAAACATTTTGATACCAAAGATGGGTTGGTAACCTTGGTTCATGCCATTGCCCATATTGAGTTTAGTGCCGTTGATTTGGCACTTGATGCGGTTTATAGGTTTCCAAGCATGCCTACTGAGTTCAAACATGACTGGCTTGTGGTAGCCCAAGATGAAATACGCCACTTTAAAATGTTGCAAAATATTTTACATGAGCTAGATGCATGCTATGGCGACCTGCCAGTACATCAAGGCCTATTTGACGCAAGCATGCATACTGCAACTGATGTACTAGATCGAATGGCAGTCATACCTAGGCACTATGAAGCAGGGGGATTGGATGTTAATCCTCAGATTATTAAAAAGCTCGAAAACAGAGCCAAAGATCCGATAGTTGCTATGATAATTGATGCCATGAATACTATAGAGGCTGAGGAGATAGACCATGTTCATAAAGGGGACAAATGGTTCAAATACATCTGCCAAGAGAGAGCTCTCGAGCCAGTAGCTACATTTCAGACAATTCTAGACAAATATAAACTACATAGGCATAAGCCACACATGAATATCTCTGCACGCAAAAAGGCAGGGTTTGAGTGCGAAGAGCTGCTGATGCTAGGAGCCAAAGAGTGCAACTAATAGTTGGGTTTTTTGAGTCTATGTACTATCACCCCAAATGGTATCATAAGCTTGTATCGCTTTTGTTGTCGCCGGTTTCACTGATATATGCTCTTGTGATGTATGCCCAACGCATTACTAAAAATTCAGACAATTGTGATATCCCTATTATTGGCATTGGTAACCTAATCATAGGCGGCAGTGGCAAGACGCCATTTGCTATGGCGATTGCCAATCGTTACCAAGAGCATGATATTGCGATAATCTCAAGAGGATATGGTAGGCGAAGTAGAGGATTAGTGCAAGTTAGTAGAGAGGGAAAAATATTAACTGATACAGACGATAGCGGCGATGAGGCGATGTTGATGGCAAACTCTTTGCCATATGCAAGCGTGATTGTCTCAGAAGATAGAGAGCAGGCCATCAGACTTGCAAAAAAACAAGGTAGGGGATTGATACTCTTAGACGATGCTTTTCGCCATGCTCAAATATCAAAACTAGAGATACTGCTTGAGCCTGCAGAGGTGAAAAACAGATTTACCTTGCCGTCTGGCCCCTTCAGGGAGTTTCCATCAACAAAGAATCTATCAGACTTGTATCTAACTGAGGGCAAGGACTTTAGCCGAGTCGTCACATATAAAGATCTAACTCCAAAGATGATACTCGTCACGGCAATAGCCAATCCATCTAGGCTAGAACAGTACCTACCAGATGGCGTGATACACAAAGTATACATGAGTGATCATGCCTATTTTGACAAAGAGATGCTTGTAGAGCTTCTAGATGAGCACAAGGCGTCATCTCTGCTCGTTACACAAAAAGACCTTGTCAAGATACGAGATTTTAAGTTACCCATATCTCAAATCCAGCTAGAATTAGAGATTAATAATGATGTCTTTGTAGCTATTGACAAATATATAGGAGACTTTGATGCAAGATAAACACGATATCACAAAAGTACTGTTGGAGGCACTTCCATACATAAAAAAGTTCAACAATAGCACTATTGTTATCAAATATGGAGGCTCCGCACAAAGCAACGATGAGCTAAAAGCTGGATTTGCTCAGGATATCGTCATGTTGCATGCTGTGGGTATCAGACCAGTAGTTGTCCATGGTGGAGGTGCGAGCATCACAAAGTTATTAGGCGAGCTTAAGATACCAAGCGAATTTATCGATGGCCAACGTGTTACGAGCAAAGAGGCTATGAGAGTTGTGGAGATGGTGCTGGACGGGGATATAAATAGTGAGATAGTGGCACTGCTTAATGCTCATGGAGCCAAGGCAGTGGGAATATCTGGAAAAGATGCAAATTTCATGCAAGCGTTACCTAAAAATGATGGCTTGCACGGATACACAGGCGAAATATCCCAAATAGATGGCTCTTTGATAGAGCAGATGATAGCAGATTCACTTGTGCCTGTAGTTGCACCTATCGCTAGCGGCGGAACACTAGGGCATCCAGGGTTTAATATCAATGCCGACTTAGCAGCTAGCAAAATAGCAGCAGCAACAAATGCAAGAAAAATCCTTTTTTTGACTGACACCACTGGCGTACTGAATAAAAACTCAGAGCTCATCAGTAAACTTACTCCATCTAAAGTCCAAGAACTCAAAGATGATGGCACCATCCAAGGAGGGATGATTCCTAAGGTAGATGCATGTCTAGAGGCAGTAAATGCAGGGGTCAAAAAAGCCCACATCATAGACGGCCGACAACCACACTCATTGCTACTAGAGATTCTGACAAATAGGGGTGTCGGAACCTGTATAGAGCTGTAATACTCATAGACCTCGTACATAATCAATTATGAACAAGATAAGCCCAAATACTCCATGCCCTTGTGGCTCAAGAGAGAAATATAAAAAATGTTGTCAAATCTACCATAAGGGTGCACGACCCAAGACGGCACTGCTTTTGATGAAATCACGCTATGTTGCTTATGCTATAGGCGATGCTGACTACATCATTAAAACTACTCACCCCGATAATCTTGATTATAATAAGGATAAGAAATCTTGGAAGATGAGTATCGATAGTTTCTGTAAAGAGACAGATTTTTTGGCTTTGGAGATTTTGGACTTTCTAGATGGTGACGAGGAGTCTTTTGTGAGCTTTGTGGCTCAGTTATCTTCAGGGGAGATGAAAGAAAAGAGCCGTTTTTTAAAAGTAGATGATGTATGGCTTTATGAGAGTGGAGAGGTAAATCTAAGCTAAACAATCAAGGAAAAACTTCTCTGTCATTACCTAAATAAGAGCCTATACATGATAAAGGGTGAAGCCTAAACTAGATACACTAGCAAATAATAGATTTCAAGGAACAATAGTGAAAAAAGTTTTTCAATTGACAGACCCAAAGAGGCATACCGATCGTGTGCTAGAGGCCATAAAACATGAACTTAGAAAATATACCAAACGTGAAAAAAGAAAAGATCTAGCAGATCCAGAGTCGACTTACTGTGATTTCAAATGCAAGATAGGTCTCTCAGCAGAAGAGGCAAAAAGTATCACTTATGAGGATATGATGTCGCAACTAGATGCTGTGCATGCCACAGGAGCTACTCAAGTCTATGTAGAGATTATGGCAGAGGTTGTAAAGAAGCCTCCAAAAGTGAAAATAAATGATGAAGATTCTACCAAAACAATGACTATATAAGATGATGCTGGCTTAGGAGAGTGTAATTTAAACTGTGTAAATTCCAACCAATAAATCTATTTGGTATAGTAGCCAAGCAGATGATACAAAAATCATTTACAAATAGACAAAAACCTCCTCATTGCTCAAACGGCTTTTGGGTAGCTTAGCATTAAAGTCTTTCTCTTCATCATGATATCCAATGGCTAAAGCAACTTCACAACTATACCCTTGAAGTTCCTCTTTAAACTCCTTATTGACAAGGGGTGCATCTATCCCCTCTAAGCAGGTAGAGTCTATATCCAGTCGTGCTAACGTATGTAGAGTGTTTCCTAAAGCAAGATAGAGTTGTGCTTTTGTCCATGTGCCAGTGTAGCCCTCTGCATCTGTATTCATCTGAGCAAAGATAAAACCTCCAAAGGCATTTTCTCTCTCTTGTGGTTTTGTACGTCCATCAACAATCGCTTTG
>CAYWGB010000076.1:0-5264 GCA_964457825.1 uncultured Campylobacterales bacterium
AAACAACATGCATGTATCAAGGTATACCACTAAGCATCGTAATCAGGGCTGATGGTTTTATCTCCACAAGAACCGCACAAGTAGTCAAGATAAACGAATCCATAGAGAAGAAGGAGATGAGTCTGCCACCCTTCCCTATCATATCAGAGAGCGGATATAAGAGCAATAAAGCAGCAGCTGTTCAGACAAATGATTATATGCAGGCTATCAAAAACCTACGAAAAGATACAAATATATCAAAAAAGTCAGATGATGAGGATATGACGCAACAGCAGATCAATACTATCATCAACACCATCGGTGCTCCATACCTAGAGAGGCAAAAAAAGTATCTGCCGACTCTCCTGGAGAGGATCAATGATGCCAAAGATTGTATTGACTCCGCAGAGGACTCTACTAAAGCAAAAGAGTGTGTCTCGCCTGTGGATGAGATTAACGACAAAATGGGTGATAGTGCCACGAACTATGATTATAGAAACTGGGGCAAGAAGAGTAAAGAGAAAATACTTCAAAACATGGATAAAGAGACAAAAGATTTAAAAGTGACGATAGAGTGTGTCAACAAAAGTAAACTAACAACTGAAGTCATCATCTGTACCGAAGGTTCACTAAAACCCAAAGAGTAACTTTTCAGGAGCCAATAAACATGAAAAAAAACATATTACTCTCTGCTCTATTTGGGAGTGCTCTTTTGTATCTATATTCTATGGGAGACTCTGAGATAGAGAATAAAATCCATACGAATAAGACAACGCCAACAGAGACCACTAAACAAAACAATCCCAAACAGCCACATATCTCGCCCCCAAATGTAGACTCTACGAGAATCATTAAGACCCATTTGGCAAAAACTGCAAAAAACTATACAGTAAGTAAAGAAGAGCTAGATGCGTTGATAGAGGAGGCATTTGAGTCTGAGAAAAAAAACGATTTTAGCAAGGCAATAGAGCTCTATAGAGAGGTTATTCTCAAGGCAGGACAATCAAAGGAAAAAGAGATACTTCTTTATGCTATTGGCGCACGCTTTAGGCTCAGCGAAATATATTATATATCAGACAGAGCCCTGGCAATAGAGCAGTATGACAAAATTATATCATTATTAAAAAGCAAACAAGATCAAGAGCTTGAATCTATCTATATTAAGGCAAATATGGACAAAATGAAACTTGTTGACAAGGATAGCAAAGATGACATATATGAATCACTAATAGATGAGTTCAAGGATAGCAAAAACGAACAGGTCAGAAGAGGTATAGAGAAAATGATGTTCGACAAAAGCTATGATCTTATGGGCGAAAATGACACAGAAGCAATGATGGTACTAGATGGCATCATCGAAAAATATAGAGAGACCAACCCTGCATCCATACCGGAGTACGCCAAGGATGCTCTTTTGAACAATATTGAACTAGCAATGATAACTGGTACTGACGACAGTGACTATAGGGAGCTAGCCAATAGCTACCTAAGTGATGTTGCAGATGCAAAACCTATCATGGACATGTTGGATATTATAAAAAACTCTCAAGACTCCAACCAAGATCAAGAGATGATATCGTGGCTAGAAAATAACAAAGAGTACAAATTTGAAAACTGGAGTTTTTCTGAAATAATACGCTGGTCGGAAAAGATTGAGGATAAAGAAAAAAAGGAAAGAGTTCAATTTTATGTCTACTCATTCATAAAAAGGATGCAAAGAGGAAATTGAATTATATCATTTTAGAGAAATAACTATCATCTTTCGCCATTAGTTCAGATGGCTTACCCTCATCACAAATAACACCATCCTCCAGTATGTATATATATTCGGCTTTTTGTATAGTACTCAATCTATGAGCTATAGTGATAACAGTTTTCTTCTCCAGGTACTCTTCTAGCCCTTCAAATACCATACTCTCTGTATGTACATCTAGTGCAGATGTGGACTCATCCAATATCACTATTTGAGGATCAATAAGTATCATTCTAGCTATCGATACTCTTTGTCTTTGTCCGCCGCTTAGCTTGATACCATCTTGTCCAACTATGGTCTGCAACCCATCGGTCAAACGATCTACTACCTCTCTTAGTTGTGCTATTTCGATAGCATTTGCTATATCTTTATCGCTATGAACTTCTCCGAGTGTCAAATTTTTGTAAAGAGTATCATTGAATAGTTGCGGATACTGAAGTATCAAATGCGAGTTGGTTCTGATAGTGTGTAGCTCAATCTCTTGGATACAAGTATCGTTATAAAATATTTTACCCTCATCTACAGGGTATAGTCCAACTATTAGATTTGCCAAAGTTGTCTTGCCACTACCACTTGCACCTACTATTGCAATTTTAGAATATTTAGGAATATCCATATTAATATTTTTTAATATCTTGGTGCCACTATTATAGCTAAAGCTTAAGCCTTCTATTTTTATATCTACAGGTGAGGCTTTGGCAAATGGATTTTTTGCACCTGATATTATTTTTTCTGTTTCCATCTTATAGATATCGTTTATTCTGCCGCACGCCAATCTTGCATTTGAGTAGGCATACTGGAAGTTGATAATATCTTGTGTTGGGGTCATCATAACCCAAAGATACCCAAAAACAGCCAGCATCATACCGACACTCAAATCGCCATATGCTACCGCTAGAATACCAACTGCTCTAAACAGTTCATATCCACTCAAAAATATCAAAAAAGAGGCTCTAATAGCACGATCACTTCTGTATCCAAACTCTATGGCTGTATCTTTTAGTCCTATTGCTTTTTTGTCTACTAGCGAGAAAAAATAGTGCTCTTTATTTGATGATTTTATCTGACGAAATAGTCCTAGAGTCTCACTTAAAGATGATTGTAACTGTTCTGTAGCTTTATTTTCTCTGGCTTTTAGTTGACCTATGCCTCTTGCTATCTTGGAGGTATAAAATACGACCAGTGGATTTGTAAGAAGTATAAATAGAGCCAACCTCCAATCAATAGCAATCAGAACAATTGAGATAAAGAGTAGAGTTAAAATGGAGACAACAAACTTACTGACAGTGGTCCCGATAAAGCCATCCACTGTATTTATATCTGTGACAATTTTGGAGGTAATTGCTCCGGGGGATGCCAGCTCATACTCTTTTAATGTCACTTTTTCCAGATGGCCAAGTACCTGCTGTCTGAGTTTTAGAGACAGCTCTTTAGATATGCCCATAAATACACGAACCTGAATAACATTTAAGAAAAATCCAAAAGTTCGCAAGAGAAGCGTGAGAACCAAGAAAAGCACAACATAGCCGGTAATACCCAATGGGATGACATGAGTAGCAATCCAGCCAGTGACTGTATCGCTTCTATGAAGCAGGAGCTCATCTATAAGCATTGGTACAAATAGCGGTATAATCACAGTTGTTAATGTAGCTACGATAGCGGCTGCATTGCCCACTAATAACTCTTTTTTGTATTTTAGTGCCTGCTTTAGCACTCTTTTTACGCTACAATGATTACTTTGCTGACTCACCTCAATTCTCTTTTGGTATAGCGTCTATCACCCCTCTGAGATCTTTGGTATCTACGATATGTGTAGCTGCATTTTTTAGTACATCTCTAGCACAGAAAGCTACCCTGGTGTCTGCATGAGCAAACATGCTCAAATCATTTGCTCCATCGCCTACAACTAAGCTGTTTCTCTTCGTAACTCCAAGTAGTTTTTGTAGCCTCAAGATCATATCACCCTTTGCATCACCATACATCATTTCACCACCTACTTCCCCAGTCAGATTACCATCAGAGTCTGCATATAGAAAATTGGCAAAATCTGCATCAATACCTAGCTTCTTACAGGCTGGCTCTGTAGCCTTGCGAAAGCCTCCCGAGAAACAGACTACCTTGTAACCTCTTGATTTTAAATATTCTATTGTCTCTTTTGCTCCTGGCATAATTGGTAGATTTCGACAAATATCATCTGCTGCGCTGACACTTAAACCTTTTAAAAGTCTTGCTCTGGCTACAAGAGCAGTGAAAAAATCCAACTCACCACTCATTGCAGCTTCTGTTATTGCACTTACTTCAGCCTCTAGCCCTAGGGGTTGAGCAAAAAAATCTATGGTCTCTCCATCCATCAATGTAGAGTCAAAATCAAATACTGCTAATTTGTTCATAATACCACTCTATGTATATTTTTGCTAAGATTATAGCAGACAAACCATAAGGCATATACTAATGTTTGAAAAATTTTGTGATATCCTCTGTAATGATAAAAAATTCATTACCGTTGAGATTACCCCACCACACGGTGCATCGATGAATAGTGTAATAAGTGATATTAAAAAATATAATCTACAAGATAAGGTCACTGGCTTTACCTGTACCGACAATCCACTCGCTAAACTTAAGATGAGTGCCATACTATCTGCGATAAAAATTCAACAAGAGTTTGGCAAGCCTGTCATCGCAACAATGAGTATGCGAGACAGAAACAAGCTCTCATTGCAGTCTGAACTGCTTGGAGCAAATGATTTTGATCTTCGATGCATCTTGGCACTCACCGGTGACCCTGCTAAGCTATCTGATCAACCTGAAGTCAAGGGGGTGTTAGAGCGTGACTCAACACTGCTTTTGAGTATAATATATAGACTCAATAATGGACTGGACTACAGCAACAACAAGCTGAAATTTCCACCAAAACCCATCTATCCTTTTGCTGTAAGCAACGCGCATGCAAAAGATATGAAGCAACTACAAAAGAGGATGGTGAAAAAACTAAATTATGGTGCCAGAGCTATTATCACACAGCCTGTGTACACCATAGACAATGCTCTGGAGCTCCTAGAGATTTTTGAAGATGCCAAGCACCAGAGCATTAGAGAGACTGCCAAAAATGCACATCTGATTCTCGGGCAGTTTCCTATAGTTGCAGCGCGTACAGCCAATTTTATCAACGATAATGTTCCTGGTATCTCCGTTCCAAAGAGGATTATAGAGCAGATGGATTTAGCAGCAATGGATGGCAAAGAGAAAGAGAGAACGATAGGATTTGAGATATCAAAAGCCATTTTTGATGAGATATTATCAAAGCACAACAAGCTTCATCTGATGACACACAATCGATTTGATTTGTGTAGTGATTTAATTGGCGATACACAATCTTAAATATTTTTAAAAGAGAGGAGAATATGAGTATAAAAATCAAAACATTGTTGGCTGGTGTAGTTATGGCTTTTTTTGCCTTAAATGGATGTGTGGGTGCTACATCTTCTACCCACACAAGTCTATCCTCGAAAAACAGGATTGACCTATATGC
>CAYWGB010000077.1:0-5249 GCA_964457825.1 uncultured Campylobacterales bacterium
TTAGCATTAAAATATCGTCCAAAAACACTAGATAAAATCATAGCACAAGAGCATCTACTAGCTTCAAATGCTCCTTTAAGAAAACTTATCGAATCTGATGCTCTTGCGCATACTTTTTTTTATGGGCCTCCAGGGTGCGGAAAAACTACACTTGTCAGAGTCATTGCAGATACACTTAATAGACCATATTATGAATTTAATGCCACAACTCTTAAGATAGAAGAGATTCGCACTATATTTGCCAAATACAAGAATGCTCTTCTAAAACCTCTAATATTTATTGATGAAGTTCACCGTCTCAACAAAAATCAACAAGAGGTACTTTTACCATTTATGGAAAACTACTCTGCTATTATCATGGGAGCCTCAACAGAAAACCCATACTATTCCATGACAGCTGCCATCAGATCGAGATCACATCTTTTTGAACTATACACTATAGATGAAAAATATATGCAAGCCCACCTAGATGAAATCATAGATAAAGAAAAGTATATCGTAAGCAAAGAGGCAAAAACTTATCTGGTTGACTCTAGTAGCGGTGACATACGGTCTATGCTAAATCTACTTGACAGCGCATCAAATATAGACACAAAAATCACGCTTGATACTCTCAAATCGATACGTCCACATGCTATGCAGGCAGGATCAAGTGAAAATGATAGCCATTACAATCTCGCATCTGCCTTGATAAAAAGTATTCGTGGTAGTGATATAGATGCAGCCATCTACTACTTAGCTCGACTCATTAGTGGAGGAGAGCCACCAGAGTTCATCACACGAAGATTAGCCATCCTTGCCAGTGAAGATATAGGTAACGCCAATCCAAATGCACTAAATTTAGCGAGCTCCACACTCAACATAGTCAAACATGTCGGTTACCCAGAAGCAAGAATCCCACTAGCACAGCTAGTGGTCTACCTAGCCAGTTCTCCTAAATCAAATAGCTCATATTTGGCCATAAACAAAGCACAAGAACATATCAAAGATGGTCACATAATAGCAATTCCAAATCATATAAAGCCCAATTCAAATGCGTACAAATATCCACATAGCTATGGTGGGTGGGTTGAACAGGAATACCTAGAAGAATCTATAAAATTTTACAACTCTAACAAAATAGGATTTGAAAAAAACTTAAATGACTGGATTACAAAAATAAAACAAAACAAATAACTATATTGTCTAATACATTTATGTATTTAAATGCTATAATTTCAAACTAAAGAAACTTAATCACTCACAAAATACTAAAGGAATTTAATGCTATTTAGAAGCACCAATGCAAAGAGACTGCTGCTAAAAACGTTTCTTATAATTTCGCTATCTACTTTAATGGCTGATGAAAATCATCCGGTCAATATAACAAAAGATATTCCATATATAGATGTAGATATCGATGGAAAAATTGTTAGAATTGAACGTATTCAAGATACAAATCACAAACTTAAAAATTCATATGCAAAAACCTCTAGGGTTGCCCCTCCATTCTCAGTGCAACCAGTACTTCCAGTCGATGGTATCACAGGAGTTGGTGAACTTGAAATTATTGATTTTTTATCTAAACAGGTCACCAATCAAACAGGAGTTCTTATAGATGCCAGAATGCCAAAATGGTACAAAGAAGGCACCATTCCAGGTGCGGTAAACATACCATTTACTATTATGGAATCTAGTGCATATAAAAATATTTTACAAGCCATAGGGGTGAAAGGTGATGATTTTTCCAATGCTCAAGAGATACTAGTGTTTGACAATGGCCCATGGTGCCAACAAGGTAGCCATTTTATAAAATCAATTATCAAACATGGATATCCAAAATCAAAAATAAAATATTACAGGGGTGGCATGCAATTTTGGCAGATATTGGGTCTGACCACCCTAAAAGATGGTCGTAAAATATGAAACAATATCCAATAGTTTTACTTATCGTCACGTTGTTTGCAAATGCATCCAATGACAATACAAATATTGTAAAAATAGATGCTAAACAGAAAAACTCTATTGATAATATTGTCAAACAGCAGATGAAAACTAATTTTAGTGCAGAAAAACAGATAAACCTTGCCGGCAAACAAAGAATGCTATCGCAAAAAATTACTGAGATAGTTGTCTTATTGTATCTAAACATAGATGCAAAAGAAAATACAAAACGATTAATTAGTGCCACCAATGAGTTCGCCGACTCTCTTACGAAACTAAAGAAAAGTAGTCAAAATGACAAAAATGTACTAACAAAAATAGTTGCATTGGAAAATGAGTGGAATCATTATATCTCCAACATAAAGAAACTCTTATTCAAGGGCAACAAGACCCAAGAAGGGCTCAAGTATGTAGTATCCAATGATGAAAAATTACTCAATATGTCTGATGATTTGGTAAAATCATATAAAGAGTCTCATCATGCATCTATCTATTTGGATAAGTACAGAACAGCTGTCATAGATATAGCAGGAAGAGAGAGAATGCTGACAATTAAAATGCTAAAGGAAAAACTACTCTTATTAAGCGGAGAAAAGTCTATGGCAGCAAAGTTAGAAAAAACATCCAAATTATTTGAAAGCTCTCTGGAGGCTTTGATGCATGGAAACAAAGAACTTGCGGTAGTAGCACCAAAAAACAAAGAAATGATAAATAAACTCAACCAAATTAGAGTAAACTGGCAGAAGCTAAAGCCTGCACTAAAACAAGATAAATTTTCTGACAAAGAATTACAAGTTATACTAGATGAATTTCACACACAACTGCTAGAATGTGATAATGCAGTCAAAATAAGCACAAATGTTACAGAATATTAAAACACAACAAAGGAGACAATATGAACAACAAAGATAGCTATGACAGTTCTTATACAAGAAAAGTCGCACAAAAAAGAGCGCCAGAGGATCTATTTACACCACAACAAGGCTCAGGAATAACCAAATTGGTTATGCCTTTTATAGTACTTTTGCTTATAGGCATAATTGCATACCTATTACTTAAAGGCGGCAATAGTTCTAGTAACAATAGTGCACAAGCGAATACAGAGTTAAATAGTGATCTAAATAAAGTCGAGGAGACAAAAGATTCGGCAAATGCTACTAGCAAACCTGCTACAATAGGCATGTATGACGCATCGACTGAAAATTCCGACGCAAACGACAATACTCCAGCCCAAGAACCAAAAGATAATTCTGCTGACGCAGTGGCAAAAATGGTTCCAAACTCAAATAAAATGAGTCAGGAAGATCTAGCGAAAATTGCTCAAATGGTAGTTGAACAGATGAAAAAAGTACAACAAACAGATAACAATCTAGCAAATTCACTCAGTAGTGCCCAAACAGATACTCTAAAAGATGATCAAGACACGAGCATAAAAACAAACGATGGAGAAAAAGCTACAAAAACAGGACAAACTATATCTCATTACAATAAAGTAACCGTAAAGACATCTGATGACAATATAGCCAAGGGAATAAATGCTCTAGAGGGAAAAGATTACGAACAGAAAAAATCTAAATATACTAGTGCTACATCCAAAGAGCTTAGCTCAAGGCAAGGTGAGTTAAGATTTCATACCGTTAAAGATGGAGAAACGCTATCTAGTATCGCTATTAAAGTCTATGGAAATGCAAAATATTTCAAAAAAATATTTGACGCCAACCCTGATATATTAAGAAATGCAAACATGATATATATCGGACAAAAACTAAGAGTACCGGAGTAAAAATGAGAAATACTTTTTATATAATACTTTTAGGTATCTCTACCATAGCGGCCTCAGATACTATTGTTAAAATAACAAAAGATATCCCATATGTTAATGTGCTAGACTCTGGCACTAATATAAAAATACAGCGTATTCAAGATACTCAAAATAAGATTACTGATGACTTTGCCAAAACATCTAGAATTTGTCCACCTCACTGCATTACTCCGATCACCTCTTATCCAGGAGTAAAAAATGTGGAGGAACTAGAGGTTTTATCATTTATGAAAAATGAGATTCCCAATAAAACTGGGTATTTAATCGATGCCAGAGAACCTAGCTTTTTTAAATTAGAGACTATTCCAACAGCTATAAATATACCTTTTGGACTGGTTGAGAGTGCAGATAAAACAAAAATGAATAAAATATTTAATCTCCTAGGAGCAAAAACAAATTCTGATGGCACACTTGACTACAGCACAGCAAAAAAGATTGTAGTATTTTGTAGTGGTGCGTGGTGTCTAGCAAGTCCAAAGTTTATCTCAACTATTGCCAAAGCAGGATATCCAACGGAGAAAATCTCATACTATAGGTCAGGGCTACAGGGTTGGAAGTTGTTGAGTCTAACAACCACTGTCAGAGAAGAAAATATCAAATAGCCTAAATTATAGCATATGGTAAAGTTGCTATATTGTACTCTCTAGGCAATGACGATACTGGAAGACATCTCCACTCTTTAGGTAACAGCTTTTGCAACTTGCTTGAAATATGGGTCAATATATATTCTGCTTTGTCAATCTCCAGCATAGCCACATCTATATATACCTGAACTCCATGCTCTTTTCCGCCTTGATATAGATAATATTTATAGTCATAATCGTTATCCAAAATATGCTTGCAAAGATGAACAAAACGAATACCATCATTACCAATATACTCCATAAAAAGATATTTAGCTTTGTCTCTCTCCATTAGATTAAAAGCCAAAGTAATATCTCTAGATAGATGTGCATCTACAAGATCTTGCTTTAATGGTTCATATATCTCTTCATATTTAGAGTAGAGAGTTCGACTGCCAAAAATAATCTTTTTGACTATAGTTTCCCTTTTAATATAATAACTCTCGCTATTTATCTCAAGATCAAAGATTTTTATCTTAGAACCTAATATATCGGCTTATCATAGATAACAAACTCTTGTGCCAGCTCTCTCATCTCATCTTTGATTTTGGCATGCAATTGTTCATCACCAATATTATCAAGCACATCTGCTATCTTATTTGCAATAATCTCAAACTCAGTCTCTTTCATACCTCTGCTGGTTAACGCTGGTGATCCGATACGGATACCAGATGTCACAAATGGACTGCGAGTCTCTCCTGGTACTGTATTTTTATTCACGGTAATGCCTGCAGCTCCTAATGCCGCATCAGCATCTTTACCAGAAAAATCTTTGTCTAAGAATGAGACCAATACCAAGTGATTATCAGTTCCACCACTTACTATCTCATATCCTCTCTCTATCAGCACATCAGATAGTTTTTTGGCATTTTTCTTCACCT
>CAYWGB010000078.1:0-5236 GCA_964457825.1 uncultured Campylobacterales bacterium
CGAAACCCTTATCCATCATATGCACTATCTCTCTAGCCAACTTACGCACATCTTTGCCCTGCACTCCAGAGCCAAGGAGTATGGCTAGAAGTTCATCATTTTTAAGGGCTTCTACCCCTTTGTTTAGGAGTTTTTCTCTGGGTTTGTCATCTTTGTGTAAGTCTCGCAATGCGGTCACAGTTTCCCCTCAAACAAACTCACAATCCGACTAGTCGAAGGCAGTACAAAAGTTAAAATCTTAGAATCTATATATTTTTGCATGAAATACTCCTATGGTTTCTAGAAGTATTCTAATGAAAAAAATGCAAAATAGATGAAAGTATGTCATATTGACATACTTTTAGATTTACTTGATAGTCTGAGAACTTTGCAGATCAAAACCCTTGATTATTGGAGCACCTATGCTATCATAGTATATATACAGCAACTTATCCTTTGTCACTTCATAGCCACATAAATACCTTAAAGCCAAATTTGCCTGCATAGATGCAAGTTGCATCACCATGGGAGCTGCGATACCTCCTGGAGAGTGTGCAGTTTTATTGAAGTCCGAAAATCTACTATTATCAAAAAAACATAATTGACCATTAAATCCCTCAACACTAGCATAAATCCATGGCTTTTTTATTCTCTTGCTATAGGCATCCATCTCATATCTAGCATCATAATTATCTGTTGCATCAAGTATCAAGTCATATTCATTGTCCAGTTCGCACAATTCACGTACACTCATTACTAGTGCTTTGACATCGACAAAAGGATTTTTTTGTTTTACTGTGCCTGCCAATATCTTTGCTTTGTGCACTCCAATGTCGCTCATAGTAAAGGCTATTTGCCTATGTATATTGCCCGCAGAGACTCTGTCAAAATCCACCAAATCTATCCTACCTATACCACTGTTGCCTAGTGCCATTGCCAAACTACAACCCAAACCACCACAGCCGATTATGGCTATTTTTTTTGACTCTAGTTCTTTTTGGGTCGACTGACCCCACTGCTCTATCTGGCGACAGAAGTACTCTTCTTTGGATACCATATTGATTTTACCAAAAATCCCATAATTTTCTATGTTTCTTGACAACTTTTTTACTAATATCTTCTATCAGCATAGACTCTTTATCTTCTAGCATCATCTCAACTTCACCAGATGGATTTACGAGCATTGTGTCTCCATAGAATCTCCACTCTTCGCCGTTAACAGGGCATGAGCCCAATCTATTTGCTCTTAAAATATAGCATCCCGAAACAAAAGCTCTACTCTTGATAATATTTTGCCATCTATGATATGAGTCAAAGGTAGAAGCAGTAGGCAATAAAACAATATCAACCTTTTTTCGACCCACATACTCCCACATCGCATCTATATGAAGCTCAAAGCCGGACATGATGGCTATTTTAAATCCATCTATTTTAAATGTCATTGGCTTTGCATTGGCTTTACTGTTTGAAAAAAAACTTTTCTCGTCCCAGTGCTTATAATGTATAAGTTTTTGCTGCTCATAAAACTCAACACCTTTAGGATCTATTTTGGCAATACTCTTGTAGTACTTTTTATTTTTTATGACGACCATGGGAGCTATAAAAATTATATTATATTTTTTGGCAAACTTTTTTAACTTTCTTAGATGCTCCTTGGTCTGTTTTTTTATCATAGATCTTGGCATAGACTCCAGTTCTGAAAAAAAGTGGTTGAGTACATATTCTCCAAATAGCATGATTTTTACATCTCTCTCACTAGCTTTTTTAAGATAAAATTCCAGTCTCGTAGCATTCATCCCCAAAGTAGGCAATTGTAGTGCGCCAACTATAAGCTCTTTCATTCGCACGGCTCCATTTCGTTTTGCTCAATAATCTCTACTTTCAACTTAGCATCCTCGATCATTTTTTGAGCTGATTTGATACTCTCAATACCCTCTTCATACAATCCAACACTTTGCTCCAGTGTAATCTCTGGATCCATTAGCTTTTGCAATATCTCCTTGGAATGTTCTAATTTCTCTTCAAATGTCTTTGTTTTCATCTTTATCCTTTAATTGTCTTCCAAGGCTGACCTTAAGTCATCTTCAAACTTCTCTGTCTCAACCAAAAATGCATCATGACCGTAGTCACTATCTATCTCCCTATAAATATGCTCTTTATTGAGACTTTTTAAAATATCTGCTATATGTTTCATCTCTTCAGGCATAAAATGGAAGTCATTACTTAAACTAAAAAGATAAATCTTAGATTGTACTCTAGAGAGTGCGTCCTTCAAAGAGTCATATCCCCTAGCAAGATTAAAAATATTAAGTGCCTTAACGAGATATAAAAAACTCAATGGATCAAAGTTTTTTGAAAAATTACTAGTGTTATAATCCATATATCTCTCTACCTCATATCTACCAAATAGCTCAAAGAGGCCATCTGTGCCGACATAGTTTCTTCCAAATTTTTTATCCATTGACTCAGGTGAAAGATATGAAATATGCCCAGCAATTCTACCTACCGCAAGCCCATCTAGACCTTCACTTGCAAAAGCATTTTTTTCATAATTTCCATTCATAAATCGTGGATCCCTTCTTATTGCTTCAATTGCAACCTTATAAAAAGATATAATCCAGGGCCTAGTGGCATATGTCGTAGCTATAGCCACAACCTTATCGGAAAAATTTGGATAATCTACAGCAAACTGCAAAGCCTGCATGCCACCAAGTGAGCCGCCAACTATCGCATGCAGTTTATGTATTCCTAGCATACTTAAGAGTTGCTTCTGTGCCTTTACCATATCCTTGACCGTTAAAACTGGAAATTTCAACCTATATGGATCCGTGCTAGGATATGCATCACTCATTGGAGATGTGCTGCCAAAACATGAACCTAGATTATTTATACATATAATAAAAAATTTCTCTGTGTCAATGGCCTTATTTTTACCAATTATGTCATCCCACCAGCCTGGTTTTTTCTCACCATCATATAGTCCTGCTGCATGATGAGAACCAGTCAGTGCATGACAAACTAGCACCACATTGCTTTTTTCTTCATTGAGAATACCATAAGTCTCATAGGCCAAATCATATGGTTCCAGTATTCTTCCGCTCTCCAGATACAAAGGAGTAGTAAAATGTGCAATCTTTGCTTCTACTCCTTGTAGACTATCTCGTTTGTCTATACTAGCGAGCAAAGTCAGATACCCATTGCTCTAGCTGCTCCCGACCAACAAAGATGCTTAACCTATCTTTCTCTTTCCCCCTGAAGAACATTATGGTAGTCGGCACAGAGTGGACACCATACTTGCGGGCAATCTCAGGATACTTCGAAGCGTCAAGGCTTCCAAACAAAGCTCTGCTCCCAACATTTGTCGATGCCGCAGCAAACTCAGGGGTCATCATCTCGCATGCAGGACAAGTTGGCAAATAAAATTTCACCAGAACCGGTTTGCCTACTTTTATGGTCTTGGCAAAACTGGTGCCAGTTAAGCTCAATACTTTTCCTCCAGCATTCAAAGATGATACGGAAAATAGTGCAAGCATCCAAATGTTTACTATATATATAAGTTTATTTTTCATTTCAACATTATATAAAACTATCATTAACTTACTGCTTATTCTATTGCTAATAGCAAAATATAATCCTAAAAAGAAGTAATATTTCAATATTATAAAATATTTTTTAATGAATTGGTTCATATAAAAATATATCAATAGAATTTGGGTTTTTTTTAATACGGATTTAAAAAATAGTTGCTAAAATTAGTTCGTAAATAAATTAACAAGGGGTCTCATTATGAGCATTTTAAGAAAAAGTAGCACTGTAGCTGCATTAGCAGTTTTAGCAGTAGGTTTTACAGGTTGTTCTCAGCAGCAAGCTGTTTCAGGTGTAACAAACGCCGTTTCATCAGTAACATCGGCAAATAGCCTATATCCACCAAACGCACAGCCAGGTAGATGTTATGCGAAAGTACTTAAGCCAGCACAGTATAAAACTGTAACTGAAAAAGTACTAGCTAGAGCTGCAAGCACTAAACTCAAGGTTATTCCAGCACAATATGGATATAAAACTGAGAAGCGTATACTTTCAGAAGCTTCGGAGAGACTAGTTACTGTTCCTGCTACATACAAAACTGTAACAGAGAGAGTAATGGTATCTCCAGCTAGCACAAGATTAACAACAGTACCTGCAACTTACAAAACAGTAAGTGAAAGAGTAATGGTATCTCCAGCTACTAAGACATGGAGAAGAGGTAGTGGTCTTCAAACTAGAGTAGATGGTAAAGTTACAGATATTAACTGTCTAGTTGCTGTTCCAGCAAAATACAAGACTGTAACAAAAAGAGTTGTAGCAACACCAGCAAGTACTAGAACTATTAATATACCAGCAAAATACAAGACTGTAACTAGAAGAGTTGTAGCAACACCAGCAACAGTAAAAAGAATTCCTGTTCCTGCAAAATACACAACTGTAAAAGTTAAGACTTTGATTTCACCTGCTAAAACTACTAGTATTCCAGTACCAGCACAGTACAAAACTATAACCAAGAGAGTAAAAGTTTCTGACTCTTCTTTCAGATGGCAAACAGTACAGTGTAAAACAGTTCTTCACTAAGATTTATTGTTTTAGCACTTGGTCGTCCTTTCGGACGACTATTTTATAACACACAAAATAATCTTATATTTCACTCAAGAAAAACTACAAGAAACTTCTCAACTTACAATTAATTTCTAATGATTCAAGGAATACTCTGCCCATTTTTTAATATCATTACTATAATACAACCCAGTTTCCCTGCCTACTTCTCTCCCATTTTTGAAAAGAACTGTAGTCGGTAGACTAACTATGTCATATCTGTCTGCTAGTGACTTATATCTATCTACATTTAGTTTTGCAAAGGTTACTCTACTAACATAGGCACTAGATGCCTTCTGAAATTCTGGTTCCATTTGTCTACAAGGTCCACACCAAGATGCCCAAAATTTTACCAAAGTGGGTTTTGATGAGGAGATTGTCTTTTTAAAATTTTTACTGTTGAGCTCCACTACACTGGCTCCGCCAGCCAAAAGTGGCTGCAAAGATAATAGCATTGTCGATATTATTAAGTTTTTATGTATTTTTTTCATGCTAAATTGTATCAAAACAAGTTAAATGGCATAATTTAGTATCAAATAAAGCTTTGCCTTAATGAACTAACGGATATAATAGTAACGAAGAAAGATGAGGAAAGTGTTCATCTTTAGTGCGAAGAGTGTTGTAAATGCTA
>CAYWGB010000079.1:0-5199 GCA_964457825.1 uncultured Campylobacterales bacterium
CTCGCTTTTCTTCTACCTGGCTTCTTACGCTCAACGACTCTGGAGTCACGAGTCAATAGACCCATTGGTTTAAGTATAGCTCTAAAAGATGGCTCAAACTCGACTAATGCTTTTGTAATACCATGCTTTACGGCATCTGCCTGAGCTGAGTATCCGCCGCCTAGTGTGCTAGCTTTGATATTTACTGCCTCTAGCTGTTTTGTGGCCTCCAACGGAAGTCTTACTTTCATTTTCAATGTCTCGTGGCCACCTAGCCATTGGTCAAGTGTCAGACCATTTATAAGGATTTCTCCATTGCCTGGTGTTAGCCAAACTTTAGCAATTGCTCTTTTTCTCTTGCCTGTTGCGTATGTAGTTGCCATTATTTAGCTCCTTTTAGCTGTGCTGTATGTGGATGATCTTCGCCTGAATATACTTTAAGTTTCTTAAGCATCTGCTTGCCTAGTGTTGTTTTTGGCAACATTCCTCTAACTGATAGCCTATATAGCTTTTCTGTATGATTCTCTAGCATGTCGCTTAGCTTATTAGACTTTGTAGAACCAAAATATCCACTGTGCCTAAAGTACTCTTTATCATCTAGTTTAGTTCCTGAGAAGCGTGCCTCTTTAGCGTTTATAATCACTACATAATCACCACAATCAACATTTGGTGTATATGATGGCTTATGCTTGCCTCTTAGTAACGTTGCTACTTCTGTTAAAATACGACCAAAAGTTTTACCTTTTGCATCTATCAAAACCCAGTCGCGCTCTACTTCTGAAGCTTTAAGCGATCTTGTCAAATTCATGCTTATTCCTTGGCTCTATAGGCAAACGCCTATGAGTATTTTTATTTGTGCACGAATTGTACCTCTTTAAACTTATGTAAAACTTAATTTCAGTTTAGTTTAAGGTTATGATTTCTAATTGCTGCATTCGTGTAGGTATCGAGGAGGCAAAAGAGAGAGTTATTGTTAGTTATCACTTATGGAGAAAATATGTTATTGTAGATTGTTTAAAATAAAAAAGGGAGGGCACCAAAAGCCTATTTCAATACCAACCCTGTAAGTTATATAAAAATGCTAGCCTTAGCTATTTTCATCTATAAAACCTAATGCATTTTTGGGAGTATACCCCTCCCCAAAAGCAGACGGATTATTATATGTAGTATTATCTAATGTCGATAGACACTCTGTTATGACATCTCTGTAGCTTACTGTCTCCTTGAGAAAGCGCCCCTCATCGAGTTCTTTCTCAGCGTCTAGTCCTGGCCACTCACCATATATACCACCTTCTACCTTGCCACCCATAACTATCGCACATGATGCACGACCGTGATCAGTGCCTGGTATTGGTTTACCGTTATCATCTTTGCTATTATTCTGCTGTACTGTTCGTCCAAACTCACTCATGACTAGTACTGTTATGTTGTCCATGTTGACATTTTCATCATTGTAAAATGCCTCCAGGGAGTCTGATAAATCTTTTAAAAGCTTAGTATGTCTGTTGGCTTGGTCAGAGTGCGTATCCCAACCGCCTTTGTTTAGATATACTATCTCTAGTTCTTTATTGTTTTTTAGCAGTGATGCTGTCTGTTTTAGTTGCATGCCCAGTCTGCTATTTGGGTATGCTGTTGTCGTATTGGCTTCAAAATTTATTTTTGCAATATTGTCCATGCTCTCCACGGTGCTATTGCGAAGCTGCATGATCTGTTGCGTCATATTATTTTCACTATGCTCCGCCTTGCTGACTTGCTCTATATACTTTTTTGCATCCCCAGAGCCGTAATAAGTCCTGGATGGATCAACTAAACCCAGTGTCTCACATCCATCAAATACATTAGTAGAACCAGATGTGAAATCAAATGCCTGTAGACCATTTGGTTTATATACAGCTTCTGAGTCATCTGCGTTGTATTTATTATACATGTATCGACCTATCCACCCTTTTCCATCTATCTTACTTTTGCTATCGCCCATATACTTGCCGGCACCTTGAAATTTAAAGTTAAAAAAGTGTGACCTGTTTGCCTTTTTGCCACAATGCATAGCAGGGATAAACGCTACATTGTTTTTATCCCATATATTTTTTAGTCCATTCATTGCAGGGTGCAGACCAAAGAAGTCTTTACCTTTTATTTTACCTTTGTCTCCTAATTTCAAAACTTTCTTAACATCCACACCAAGGGTTGGTCTATGTACATAATAATTTGCATCACCATATGGCACCAGCATATTGAGACCATCATTAGCACCATAGTTAAAGATAACTATCAACTTGTTAGTAACCGGGTTGCCTTTTTCAGACGCAAAAGCCTCTATACCAAACATAGATGCCAGCGCACTACCAGCCATCAGCTTACCGCTACCTTTTAAAAATTCTCTTCTTTTCATGTCGTCTCCTTATTGTAGATGTGTGCTTGGCATAAGTGCTACTATTTTCAGCAGATTCCTCAATCTGCTTATCGCATCTGAATCATCTATCGTGTACCCCACAAAGTGTCCACCTCTATCTTTATACAGTGCATTGTACATTAGCAGCAGTTCACTATTGGTGCAGTATCCGCCCATATTTGCCTCTACTAAGTATTTGATAATATCATCTCCACCTAGCATATCTCTGGACTTAAAAAACTCTTTTACTCTATTTCCATCTAGTGCGCTTATCATCTTATTAGCCTCTACTATACGGTTAAAGGCGTAGTCACTCTTTAGCCAGTACTCGCTGCTCTCGTAGTATCCAGTAGGTACATCTTTTTCATAAAAGCCTTGTTTTAATCTACTTGGACGCAATGACCAGCCGATATTTCCATATTGAGGTCTTACGGGCTCATCTGCAGGTGGCTGATACCTGGTTGCATCCACCCCTACACTGCGTGCTAGACCAAATATGTACTCTTGGTTATCTTTTGCTTTATTAAGATACCTGCTCTCATCATTAAATTCAGCAGAATCAAACAGATCCTCCAGTACTAGCTTTATCTGATCGTCACTATCACTGTTATGCATGAAAACTTCTTTACAGCTGCTGATTGTATCATCATCAGGGTAGTCAGATATAAATTTCTTGGCAAGCTTTGTACATATGCGCTCTGCCGTGTGTGGACTGGTTGCCAATATATGCAGTGCTTCTAGCCCCTCTTGTACCCCGTTTGATGCTATGGACTTTTTCAAGAATATCTTCTCTGATGTATCGTGCTTGCTGGCATTAAAGTCAAACTTGTATATTCTCTCTAGAGACCTAGCTCTATCTCCATCAGAGTTATACATCTCATAGCGTACAAATTCATTGGTAGCTTTATATCCCCATCCAGTAAATATCTTGGCTAGTGCTTTTATATCTTCATCACTATATCTATATGTTGTATCATTTTTATCGCCGATAGATGCACCTAGAGTATGAAGCTCCATCACCTCTCTGGCGTAGTTCTCATTTGGTCCGTCTTTGGTGTTTTCAAACCCATTTAGATATCTACTCATTGTGTATGATTGAGCACTCATAATCAGCAGATCTTCAAAGTTGCCAAATGCATTTTCATAAAAGTTATCAGCCTCATAGTACTCTTTTGATTGCCTATTAACATCTATTAATGATGTATTAAAATGGTTATCCCAGAAATTACCCATGATAGTCTGTAGATACCTCTTGCTATGCAGTGGCCTGATGCTTGCGTGAGTTGGTGCATCGAGATAGAAATGCTTGTAATGATCCATCTTGTACTGGGCTGGGTAGTCCTGCTCGCTAAATGTACCTTTGGCTGGTATCTTTTGTGTAGTGAGTTGGTCTGCTAGCCACTTGCTGTATCCGCCTGCCAATCTAATCTCATCTTTCATATCAGCTGTTAGGCCATATGTGATCCTAGATACCTCATGCACCAATCTTCTATCTTTGTTAGTGATACCTATTTGTGCTTGATCACTCATATTGTCACTGCTATCAGGATTACTACCAAAGATATACTCCATGATATCTGGCAGACCATCACCATCACTATCCGGGATACCGATATCCTCGATGATATTGATACTTACTGTTACGGTATTGGATGTACCAATCGAGTTTTTGACATTATAGGTAAATCCATCACTACCTGTGTAGTCATGGCTAGGTACATATCTAGCTACGCCATTTGTGTTTATCGTGACTTTGCCATGTTTTGGTGCAGTGAGTATCTTGGTGCTGCTTTTGTCTATGTAGTCTAATACCCACTCGTCATTACTTAATAGGTTTATAGATGTAGCTTCATTTTGGTAGACCAACTTATGGTCATTCATAGCTTTTGGCTTGGTGATCTCTATTTGTATGGGGGTATTAAATCCTCTTTGCGTTATATATATAGTCTTATATTTTTTGTTACTCTTATCCTCGATTGCATTTACATATATGCTGACTTCTGCTTCTCTTGAGGTCTTTTCATTGACACTATCAACAGTATATTTTATACTGTCTCTACCAACAAACCCAATGTCAGGAGTATAGATGATTCTACCAAGCTCATCGATATATATACTGCCATGCTCAGGATCAGCAACTATGACCACACTGCTCCTATCGATATCAGATCTTTGTCTGCGATCATTTGATAGTACATCAATGACCTGCTTGTGTCCTTTGACGTCAACTGAATAGTCATCCATTGCTAGTGGTGGCAATGGTGGCAACTTAACTGGCGTTATGCAGTTACCCATGGCAACCAGCATATAATTATCAGTGAAATTGTTAGTAGCTCCAGCATGCAGTATCAGGCTGGATACCAGAGACAAAAGGAGCATCCTTGCGTGCCCAAGCTTATAATTTTTCATCTATATCCTTTTTTTAGTCTATGATAGATTGTTAAATATTTTATTGCCAATTAAAAATCAGTCACAATAAGATAAGCATTTGGTAGCCCACCCCATGAACCAATGCATCCAGAATAGTGAATACGTATTTTCTTTCCTGCCATAGCGGCAGCGAGTAGATTGGAGTATTGTGCTTGATTATCAGTGTTGACATTCCCGATAGCAAAGTAGGTGCCAGACTCTTTATGTTTACATCCGTCATCGTTTGAAAAGCTCTTATCAAGTTTAAAAACAACACTTTTGCCATAGTTAGCTATATATTTAATCTTACCCTCAGCACTTTGGTACGCCATAGCCATCTGTGTAGTTCCTAATATTGCCAGTGTTAGTAGTAATTTTTTCATTTTGTTTCCTTTAGTATTGTATTGGTTTGTTTAGTA
>CAYWGB010000080.1:0-5188 GCA_964457825.1 uncultured Campylobacterales bacterium
ATTAACCACCCACTAAGCTTATTTTCATATAATAACTAAATCATATATGAAAAGGATAAATATGAATACGATATCCATATCAGATATACAGAGAAATTTACATAAGCTAGACAACTTTGACATCGTAGAGGTGGTAGATATGAAACGCAATCAGATAAAGGGGTATTTTCTGGACAAGAAGTATCATGGTTTTGTTGAGGAAATTGTGCAAGCACAAGAAAAGGAAAAAAGTAATGATTTATTTGATAAAGTACGGGGAATTATCCCATCAACTCTTGACCCTGTCGAGTGGCAAAGGAAATTAAGAGAAGAGAATGATAGCAATCCATACGAAGAGTTACAAAAGTGAAGTATCTGCTTGATACCAATATTATTATCTACTATCTTGAGGGAGATCAGCGCGTATATGACTTTGTGCGGAAATACAAAGAGGTGTCTGCTATTTCTATAATTGTTTTCTATGAAGTGCTTAACTATCCATTTACAAAAGAGCAGGAGGTATTGGTTAGAGATTTTTTGGAGAATTTTGAAGTGATTGGACTTTCGTCTGAGATTGTCGATAAAGCATTGCAAAATCGTAAAGAGAAAAAGATTAAGATGGCTGATAATTTTATCTTGGCTACTGCACAAGTACATGAGCTACAGTTGGTGACGAACAATGATAAGGATTTTGACTATTTTTTGGAGATTGTAAATCCATTTTCGTTATGAAAATCTACACATAGATTTGAGAGAATTTTAGAGGGTATTTGGTTGAGATGTTATCTTAAAAAGGTATAATTACCAAAATTGCTAAAGAGAGTGGACGATGAGTAGTAGAATGAGTGTGGATGAGGCAGTTGACCTTATCGAAAATGCGGATCTTAAGAGCCTTGGGCAGATGGCGTTGGCTCGAAAAAAGGAGTTGCACCCTAAGGGTGTGACTACATTTGTAGTGGATAGGAATATCAACTATACCAATATCTGCTGGGTGGATTGTAAATTTTGTGCATTTTATACTCATGAGAAAAAAGAGGATGCGTATATCCTGAGTTTTGATGAGATTGATGCCAAAATAGATGAGCTTGTGGCTATCGGAGGCACTCAGATACTTTTCCAAGGGGGTGTGCATCCCAAGCTGGAGATTGAGTGGTATGAGGATTTGGTAGAGCACATACATCAGAAATATCCACAAATTACCATACATGGATTTTCTGCGATAGAGATAGATTATATCGCCAAGCGTTCTGATTTGAGTATCTCAGAGGTCTTAGCTAGACTACAGGCAAAGGGGCTTAGCTCTATACCTGGAGCAGGGGCGGAGATACTTAGTGATAGGGTTAGAGATATTATAGCACCCAAGAAACTAGACAAAGATACCTGGCTGGAGGTACATAGAGAGGCTCACAAACTGGGGATAAAATCCACAGCTACGATGATGTATGGGACGGTGGAGAGCACTAGAGAGATAGTGGAGCATTTTGATTTGGTTAGACAACTTCAGGATGAGACAGGCGGATTTAGAGCCTTTATAATGTGGTCATACCAGAGCGACAATACCCAACTCAAGAGAGAACTACCTACAATCAAAAAAACAACGCCAAATACCTACCTGAGGTATTTGGCAGTAGCTAGGCTCTTTTTGGATAATGTACCAAATATTCAGAGTTCATGGGTAACTCAAGGTAGCTACATAGGACAGATGGCACTCTTGTTCGGTGCCAATGATCTGGGCTCCACGATGATGGAAGAGAATGTTGTCTCTGCTGCAGGGGCAGCAAATAGCATGAATCAAGAGGAGATGATAGCTTTGATACGGGATATAGGCGAAAATCCTGCCAAAAGAAATACTGCATATGATATACTGGAGAGATTCGAAGAGGCAGTATAGAGCTTGTACGACTTTACTTAACTTTAATTTTATAGGATAAAGAATGGCGAGATTAATCCACCTAGATGAGACAGCAGTAATATATGAATATAGTGATCTTGTTCCGATGGTAACAATGGAGCTCGTATTTAAGAACAGTGGAGCATTGAGTGCTCCATCTGGAGTGGCATACTTGTGCGCAAAACTTTTTGGAGAGGGGACATGCAGTGAAGGTTCTGCAGTATTCGCTAATTCTCTCGAGAACAGAGCCATTAGTATAAGTTCACATGTGGGAGCTGAGACATTTGTGGTAAGTGTTAGTGCCATGCAGAGTGAGTTTGAGTTCGCGCTGGACAGATTGATTGCATTACTTAGGGAGCCAAACTACAGCAAAGAGGCTTTTGAAAAGATCTATCAACGCCAGAGAGGTGAGCTTACACAAAAGAGATCAAATTATGACTATGTAGCAAGCTCAAACCTAAAAGAGCTACTGTTCGGCGATACGCCAGCGGCCTACCCAAACGGTGGCACACTTGAGAGTCTAGAGTCGATTAAACTGGACAATCTAAAGTCGCACATATCATCTCATATTGGCAAAGAGAATCTCGTTGTGGTCATCGGCGGACTTATTGAAGAGCAAAAAGTATTAGAGTATACAAGCAAGATACTTGCTGTGCTGCCAACAATCAAGCCTGTGCCAATAGATTATATTCCAGTCGTGGCAGATTCGGAAACAACGATAGAAAATACTGAGCATGTTGACCAGGCTTATATATATTTTGGCTCTCCATATCTTTTGGAGTATGGTAGCGATAAGACCCACATAGGAAAAGTGGCGGCATTCATACTAGGAAGTAGTGGATTTGGCAGTAGACTAATGGAAGAGATAAGAGTAGAGCGAGGATTGGCATACTCTGCATATGCGTCACTACGACTCGGCAAGTCTACAGGGTATCTATCAGGATACCTCCAGACAAAAATAGACAATTCAGAGGAGGCAATAGCCGCAGTCAAAGAACTCTTTGTTGAGTTTATTGCAAATGGTGCCACACAAAAAGAGCTAGATAGTGCCAAACAGTTTTTGCTGGGCAGTGAACCACTGATGTATGAGACACTAAATCAGCGACTATCAATATCATTTGATGAGTATTACTCAGATAAAGAGCTTGGCTACAAAAAACGTGAGCTAGAGCTCATAGAGAAGTTGGAGCTAAAAGAGCTCAATAGCTTCATTCAAAATCATGATGAGTTATCCAAATTGAGTTTTTCAATAGTAACAAAATAGGTAAAAGTATGACAATTTGACATTTTATTATTACTTTTTTGTCAAAGTCTATATAATACTACATGGAAAATGATAAAAAACTTTTTACCAAACTAAAGATAAGAACACTGCTGGATCTAGCACTAATCATACCAGTAAGCTACAGCGATACAACACTAAGTGAGTCATTATCAGTAGGCTCATTGTTGACTGCTGAGGCTACTGTGACTAGCGTTAGTAGCCTCAATGGTAAGCTTAGTATCCAATTTTATCTACCTAAGTTCGCCCAGAAAATTAGCTCATTATTCTTCAGGGCTACACCATATCACTATAAACTTTTTACACAAGGCTCTACCCATCATATACAAGGTAAGCTAGAGCAGTATAATGGCTACCTGCAGATGCCACAACCAAAATCTATTAAAACAATAGGTCAAATAGTCCCGAAGTATAAGTGTGCCGTCAGTCAAGAAGATATCAGAAGGTTAATGGCCAATTATATAACGCAAGAGAATCTATACAAAGAGGGGCTTGACAGCAAGGAGGTGTCTACTATCACCTCTTTGCATTTTCCTAAAACACTACAGCAAGTCTATAATGAAGGCAAGCTTTCGACTGACATAATAAAGCAACTAAAATTTATAGAGGCATTTAATCATATCAAAAAGCTTCAAGGTAAAAAAGAGGATTATGAACCTATGTCATCTTTGAATGGCGATATAGATAATTTTATAAAGTCATTGCCTTTTGAGCTAACAGCAGAACAAGCAAAAAGTATAGGTGATATCAAAGAGGATCTCTCTAGCACAGAAAAAGCTGCAAAGAGAATGATTGTGGGGGATGTTGGCTCTGGCAAGACAATGGTTATACTGGCATCAGTTATGATGGCGTATCCACAAAAGAGTATGCTGATGGCTCCAACCTCGCTGCTGGCAATACAGCTCTATGAAGAGTCCATCAAATATCTGCCAAAAGATATCAAGATCGCCCTTGTAACACAAAACAACAAGCATGGGGACTACACAATAGCCGACTTCATTATAGGAACCCATGCTCTGATACACAAAGGTGACCTACCAGTCGTGCCATTAGTTATGATAGACGAGCAGCATCGCTTCGGTACAAAACAGAGGCAAATGTTGGAGACATTGGTGAGCGCAGGAGATAAAAGACCTCATTTTCTGCAGTTTTCAGCCACTCCTATACCTAGAACACAGGCAATGATGGAGTCTGAATTAATCGATATAAGCATGATAAAAACTACTCCTTTTAAAAAAGAGATAGAGACAACTATTATCTCTAAACAAGAGTTTCCAGATTTGCTATCTAGTATAAAAGATGAGATATCACACGAGCATCAAGTGCTGATAATCTACCCACTGGTTGAGAAGAGCAGTGAAGTGCCATATCAGTCCATAGAAGAGAGTAGCGATTTTTGGAGAAGTAGATTTGATAATGTATATGTGACGCATGGCAAAGATAAGCAAAAAGAGCAGATTTTGATAGACTTCAGGGAGCAAGGAGATATACTATTGGCAACTACTGTGGTGGAAGTTGGTATATCACTGCCGAGACTAACTATCATAGTCATAGTAGGAGCAGAGAGACTAGGGCTAGCAACCTTACATCAGTTAAGAGGGAGGGTTGGCAGAAATGGTCTCAAGAGCCACTGCTACTTATATACAAATAATCCTAAAAACCAAAGACTAGAAGAGTTTAGCAAAACAACAAGTGGATTCGACATAGCAAAACTAGATTTGAAATTCAGAAATAGTGGAGATATACTAGATGGTACGATACAAAGTGGCAAGAAGTTCGTGTGGCTGGATATGGCCGAGGATGATGAAATCGTAGCTAGCGCAAAGTCGAGAGCAAGTATTAAAATTAAATAATATTATAAATGTTCTAATATTAATACTGGAAAATATCATAATTTAAAATAGACTAATTTAATCCAAACAATAGCTACATCTGGGACTATTTTACTCTTCTATTAATGGAACTGCTGGTATAATTCCAGATATTAAACACAAAGGATTTTATATGTTAGTAACAAAAAAAGCTCCAGATTTTAC